>JAPPDO010000423.1 GCA_028821635.1 Ekhidna sp. | reverse complement strand
TTACCCCGCCTCCAAAGATGGCATATACGATACTTCGGGCTTGGGCGAGGGGATTTTCTTCGTGATCATTGAAAGCAATGAAGGTCGGCAGCAGGCAGGTAGGATTGTAATCAGAAAGTAGGCAGGTGAGCAAAAGCAGCTTATGCAACAAACTAACAACTTTTGGAAAGTTTGAAACTTTCCAAAAGTTGTTATCATGACAGTAACTGATGAATGGATAAAAATGACCGCTCAGTGAGAAAAAATAACCCCGTTCCGGAGGAAAATGACTTCGTATCAGGCAACAATAATGGCAGGATGGTTTGCAAGAATCTTTTAAGTTAAGTGTAGGAAGCATTAGTGGGTACGAATAAAATGGTTACTTTTGAGCATTAATTTAATTGAGCATCAATCTAAAATTAAAAACATGAACAAGTTGATATACATACCAGTCATTGTATTTCTGGCTGGCTGTCAAACACAATCAGACACCTCCAAGATGAAGTTAGCAGAAAATCCATTCTATCAGGAATGGGACACTCCATACGGTGTGCCGCCCTTTGAAGAAATTACAGATGCGCATTACATGCAGGCTTTTGAAGACGGCATGGTGCAGCAATTGGAAGAAGTAGAGGCTATCGCTAACAACACAGCGGAGGCAACTTTTGAAAATACCATCACTGCTTTTGAGAAGTCAGGATCGCTCTTAGACAAAGTAGGGGGTGTTTTCTTCAATCTCACTTCTGCATACACCAATGATTCACTAAAAGGAATTGCCCGTGTGATCAGCCCCAAGCTCTCCTCACATAATGATAATATTTTCCTCAACGGTAACTTTTACCAGCGGGTCAGGTCGCTTTACGACGGACGAGAATCGCTGAAACTGACTGAAGAACAGAAGAAGCTGCTCGAAAACTACCATACCCGATTTGTGCGAGCAGGTGCCGCATTAAATGACGAGGAGAAAGCAAAAATGAGAAGCCTTAATGAGGATCTTTCTACCTTGACGGTTAAGTTTGGTGAAAACGTCCTCAACGAGACCAACGCTTTTGAAATGGTTCTTTCAGAGGATCAACTGGACGGTCTGCCCGAAAGTGTGAAGGCTGCCGGAGCGGCTGCGGCCAAAGACAGGGGATACGAAGGCCAATATGTTTTTACTACTCATCGCCCCAGTCTGTATCCATTTATCACTTATTCTACACAGCGAGCATTACGGGAGCGATTGAAAAAAGGCTACATCTATCGGGGAGATAATGATGATGAGAATGACAACAAAGAGTTGGTTCGTCAGATTGTGAACAGAAGGCTTGAAAAAGCTAACCTGCTTGGCTATGAGACTTGGGCAGATTACATCCTGCAAGAGCGTATGCTAAACACTCCCGAGAAGGTATATGGTCTATTGGGAAAAGTATGGCCCGCAGCGATCAAAGCCGCCGCAAAAGAGCGTGACCTGATGCAGGCAATGGCAGAAAAAGAAGGCAATGACTTTGAAATCATGCCATGGGACTGGTGGCACTATTCGGAAAAGATTAAAAAAGCGCAGTACAACCTGAATGAGAATGAAATCCGTCCTTACCTAAAAGTCGATAATGTGATCAATGGAACCTTCATCCTGGCAAACAAACTTTTTGGGATAACCTTCGAAGAGCAAACCAATATTCCAAAGTACCATCCGGACGTGAGAACTTACACGGTTAAAAATGAAAAGAATGAGTTAATTGGAGTGTATCTATCTGACTGGTTTTACCGAAACAGTAAGCGTGGAGGCGCATGGATGAATACGTTTAGGGATCAGAGTAATATGGATGGCAACAATATCATCCCGATAGTTACTAATGTCGGGAATTTCACTAAGCCAACGGGAGATACTCCCTCTCTCCTGTCTCAGGATGAGGCAAACACACTCTTCCACGAGTTTGGGCATGCTTTGCACGGACTGTTATCAGAATGCACTTACCCGTCTATTTCGGGAACCTCCACACCAAGAGACTTTGTAGAGTTTCCTTCTCAGGTAATAGAAAACTGGGTGTTTGAGCCGGAAATGTTGGCTCTTTACGCATTTCACTATGAGACAGGCGAAGTGATACCAACAAAATTAGTAGAAAAAATCAAAAAAACCAGCACCTTCAATCAAGGATTCGGGACGGTGGAGTACATGGCTGCCTCCTATCTGGATATGGCTTATCATACCTTGACTGAACCTTTAGTGGAAGATGCCGATATTGATGCGTTTGAAAAAGCAGTTATGGATGAGATCGGAATGATTGATGCGATCGTGCCACGATACCGAACAGGCTACTTCCAGCACGCATTTTCCAGTCCGGAGGGTTACTCTTCGGGTTATTACAGCTATCTGAACTCTGAAGTAATGGATGCAGACGCTTTTGGTGCATTCAAAGAAAACGGGCTTTTTGATACAGCCACTGCGGCAGCTTACCGAAGTGAGATTCTCTCTAAGGGAGGCACCCGAGATGCAATGGACATGTATGTGGCGTTTCGGGGCAGAGAGCCGGAGTTTGAAGCAATTTTGGTGAGAAGAGGATTTGAGTAAAAGGCATTCAAATGACCAACTCCTCTCCTACCAGCTTTGGCACTACGCTATATTTGTTTGTCTCCATGCAAAATGCTAAATCTTCTTCCATTCCATAGTTTATGAGTCGCTTGGCATGGCTTGAACCTAAAGCGGTGCCCGACAGATTTTCATGTGTGGAAATGTATAACTGGTGAGCGATGGATGCCGAGTCACCCAACGGAGTAAACTCCTCCATGACCTCATCCATCAATGCTCCGGCAAATAACGTGTCCTCCAGGTTGGGTGTACCCCTCCATCCGGCACAGTGAATCACCACACTTTGTGTCAGTTGGATCAAATACTCCATCACAGATTCCAAATTAAGAAATGCACCAATCAGAACTTGACTTGCCTCAACTGATTTCAAAATTGCCGCTGATCCATTAGTGGTGGAGATAGCAACCTTCTTCGCTTTGATGGCCGTATTCTGATATGCAAAGGGCGAGTTCCCCATATCAAAGCCGTCTACTTTCTTTCCCCCTCGTTCTCCAGCCATGATATAGCCTTGACGAGCCAGTGCTTTAACCTCCTCAATTTCTCCGACAGGGCGAATGGATTTAACGCCGGCAGCTAAGCCGGTTACAATGCAGGAAGTAGCTCTGAAAATGTCAGCGACTACTATAACCTTCCCTTTAAGGTCATGTTGATGAATGAGTTCAGGGGTCAGGCAGACTTCTATTGTTTTCACTGTAGAAATGGAAGTTTTACTACTTGTGCTTTGATATTTTTACCCCTCACCTGCACAAATATTTCACTTTCAGGAAGACTGTAATCTTTTATGACATACCCCATGCCAATACCCTTATTTAAGGAGGGGGCCATCGTCCCGGAGGTCACCTCACCAATTTTGCCGCCACCCGCATTGACTAAGTCATACCCTCGGCGGGGAACACCCTTCTCCACGACCTCGAAGCCGATAAGCGTTCTCTCCGTTCCCTTTTCTTTCTGACTTTTTAACCTTTCGGCATTCACAAAATCTTTGGTAAACTTGGTGACCCAGCCGAGTCCTGCTTCAATGGGCGAGGTAGTGTCAGATATATCATTTCCGTAAAGACAATATCCCTTTTCCAGCCTTAGTGTATCTCTGGCACCAAGCCCGATAGGTTTGATGTCAAACGCCTCTCCGGCTTCAAATATTTTATTCCAAACATGGAGAGCATCTTCTTTTGTGATATAGAGTTCAAATCCTCCTGATCCTGTATACCCTGTTGCTGAGATCACCATCTCCACTCCTGCAAGTACTCCGGTTTTAAAGTGATAGAATTTAATGGTTGATAAATCTACTTTGGTCAGCTTCTGTAAAGTATGAATTGCTTTAGGCCCCTGCACGGCCAAAAGCACTAATTGATCTGAGACATCTTCCATCGCAGCATCCCATTTATTTTGACTTTTTATCCAGTTCCAGTCTTTCGCTATATTGGAGGCGTTCACGACCAGCAGGTACTTATCCTCTGTGAACCGATAGACGATAAGGTCATCTACAATCCCTCCATTGTCATTTGGCATGCAGGCATACTGTGCCTGTCCATTTAGCAGCTTTGAAGCATCATTACTGGATATCCACTGGATTAAGTCCAGAGCATGCGGCCCCCTGATCATAAATTCCCCCATGTGAGAGACATCAAATACACCAACACGTTCTCTCACTGTGAGGTGTTCTTCTTTATCTGAAGAGTATCTGACAGGCATATTAAAACCTGCAAAAGGAGTCATCTTCGCACCAAGCTGTTCGTGCAAATCATTGAGGGGTACTTGTTTTATTTCCATGAATTAAATGTTGAGTTTTAATCCAACCGGACAATGATCAGATCCAAAATATTCATTGTAAATTAAGGCTTCCCGGAGTTGATCTCTGAGTTTTTCACTGGCTAGAAAATAGTCGATCCTCCACCCTACGTTTCGATCTCTCGCCCGATATTTATAATTCCACCAGGAGTATTTTACCTTTTCGGGAAACTGCGATCTGAACGTATCCATATATCCTTCACTGAGCAACGCCTCCAGCCCGTCTATTTCTACCTGCGTATAGCCGGACGTTTTGTTGTAATTTTCTTTAGACCTTGCAATGTCAATTTCGGTATGTGCTACGTTCAAATCTCCACAGATAACTACAGGTTTCTTCTTTTCCAGATTTAAAATATAGGCTTTGAATGCCCGATCCCAATTTTCACGGTAGCCCAGCCGCTTCATTCCCTCTCCCGAGTTCGGAGTGTAGACTGTTACCAGAAAGAAACGCTCAAACGCTGCTGCTATGACCCTGCCTTCCTGGTCGTATTCTTCTATTCCTATGTCATAAAAAATCTCCAGTGGCTTCTCTTTTGATAAGATGGCAGTACCCGAATATCCTTTTTTTACTTTTGATGAATTTACAGCCATCTGGTAACCGGAAAGTACCTGCAGGGCTTTTTTCACATCTTCAGGCTGACCTTTAGTCTCTTGCAGGCAAAGAATATCAGGATTTAGCTCTTTTACATCTTTAATAAAGTCCTTCTTCACGATGGCACGAATGCCGTTTACATTCCACGAAATAAGATGAAGGAGAGGCATATAATTATTGATATAAATGTTAAAAGAGTTGTAAAGAAAGGCGGGAATCCGAGATTAATCAACTCTTACGCTGATAGTTCATTAAAAAACTGCCTCGTTTCCCCGATAAAATATGACCGACTACCTTCTTCAAGATTTAAGCAAAAACCCGATGCTAAGGATTAGAGTCAGTGCTGTCTGTCGTTTGCACAGAACTCTTTAAGTCTCCTGTTTTTACTGGGTTCTCTGAGTTTTTGAAGGACCTTTTCCCTGATCTGTCTTACCCTTTCACGGGTGAGGCCTAGCGCATTACCAATTTCTTCTAATGTGTAAGGATTTTCATATCCAATACCGAAACTCATCATGATAACTTCTTTTTCTCTTATTGTCAGCGTGGCTAGTGCCCGCATGGTTTCTACTTTTAGGGAGTCATTGAACACAAGGTTACCATCAGTAGCCCTTGTCATAGCATTTTCCAGAACGTCAAGCAGTGAACCGCTTTCGTCTTCGCCAAAAGGCGCATCTATTGACACCTGCTTTACTTCCGCTCCAAGCGTATTTCTTACATCACTTGCCTTTATCTCCATCATCTCCGCCAACTCCTCTTCTGTTGGCTCCCGCTCATATTTCTGCTCTAATTCGGCATAAGCTCTCTTGATCTGGTTGATGGCCCCGGACTTATTCATTGGGAGCCTGACGATTCTTGACTGCTCAGCCAATGCCTGCATGATTGACTGACGAATCCACCATACGGCGTAAGAGATAAACTTAAAGCCTTTGGTCTCATCAAACTTTTTAGCGGCTTTAATTAGGCCTAAATTCCCCTCGTTGATCAAGTCATTAAGTGGCAAACTTCTATTTTGGTACTGTTTGGCTACAGATACGACGAATCTAAGGTTTGCTTTCACCAACTTCTCTAATGCAAGGTCATCTCCCTCTTTGATTCGTTTTGCCAGCGTTACCTCCTCGTCGGGAGTGATCATCGGCACATTGCTTACCTCAGTGAAGTATTTTTCCAACGTATGGCTTTCTCTCCTATTGGTTATTGACTGGGTAATCTTTAACTGTCGCATATATCTTATTTTCTTTTTAAATGAATTAACGCATAAATTTTAACAATCTGCAAAAGTAGTTTGATATTCAACTGCCTCCAACAGATACGTTAAATAATGTATTTTTATTTGAACCGTATTTAAACCGTTAAGGTTCTGGAATTATGAAAAAATGTAAAAATTCTTTCAGGGCTTTACTTAATTCATATTTAAGGTGTCTGAGAAGGGTACGGAATCATTAGCCACTAATATTTATTTCCAGCCGTCAAGAATATAGTCTTTTTCTAAAAAGTTTGTCTATAATCAGTGGGTTTTGCATAGCATATCTGGATTTAAATAGAAATCATTGTGAAAAAAATGACGGCTGAGTATGTATTTTAGTGATTTGGTTTATTATTTGCGTAAACTTAGAACAGACGAATGACTAAATTAGAATATAATCTAACTCTACCAGCAATAATTTATACAGTGTTGGCTGTAATTTTTATATTCGGAAAATTTATAGTTTAGACACGTGGAAGAACAAGGATACATAGAATTAAAGGTCACTAACAAGGATAATACTTTAAGACCTAAAGATATTGATATAAATGAAGCTAAAGAACTTATATCAGACATAGAATCTTTCTTATATCCTCATCGAAAAGAAAAGAAGGATCGACCACACATCTCATATCACATTGAGGAGGGTTCTGCAAAACACAAATTCTTCCTACCGATTACAGCAGTTATTTTGTTTAATGGTCTGACTAATGAGATTAGAAATAGGAATAATCTTGACTTTTTAGATTATACAAGGCAATCAATTATTGATAAGTTTCAAAAGAAAGCAGTAAAAGAAGGTCATGTAATTGAATTTAATCATTCAATGTCCAATGAACCCTCACTAATCATAGATTACACTACTAATTTTGAGATGACTGCACCCGCTTTTTATGAAAGTGAATTTTATTTATATGGTGAAATTTATCAGGAAGGTGGTAAGAAGCCAAATCTGCACATAAGCACTAAAAAATATGGAAATCTTGTGGTTTCTGCTACTAAAGAGCAGATTATGGATGGTGAGAAGAAAACCTATAAACCTTATGGAATTAAAGTTCGTGGGAAAAGAAGTTTTGAAGATGATCACTTAACGGATTTAGCATTAATTGAATTTATTCAGTATGAACCTGTTTTTAACAAAACGCTTTTAGATGAAGTGATTGAAAAAGCATCAGTTAATTTAAGTAAAATAACAAATGTAGATGCTTGGTTAGATGATATCAAAGGGGAGGAAATATGAACGGAATAGAAAGCGTGCTTTTAGACAATTCTTTTTGTATTCGACTATTAAAGAAAGATGCAGATTTCCATCAAAATGCAGTAGATTATTATGAGTATTTTTTAGAAAATAAAATTGAAATGTATCTATCCACTATTGTTGTTAGTGAGTATGCAGTGGGTGATGATCCGGATTATTTACGTTCTTTAAATTCATTTCGCTTATTAGAGCTTGATTATGAAGATGCTAAATGCTCAGGTCAATTTTTAGCAGCTTTAAGAAATCAGGGAAAATTCGGTGATTTTGGTGACAGAAAGGTGGTTATAAATGACATTAAATTGTTTTCTCAAATTCATAATAGAAATATTGATGCATTTATAACGAAAGATAGAAAATCATCAACGAAAATGATTGAGCCTTTGTCAGAATCATGCGAATTAAGTTTTGAATTTATTGACTTATCAATCCCGTTAAGTGACAAGTTAGGAAGATTGTTTTAAATTACACCAACTTTCTTTAATATACCCATAGCTATGGTTTCATTTTCTTCTATGGCGGATTCTACTGCTTTTTTTGCTACTGTTAATAAATCTTCACTTTGTTTTTTAAGATAAAATTTAGAATAAACCAATAGGAGAACCTGCCTTGAAAGCACCTTGAACGTGCTTTTTATTTACCGTTGTGGCTTGAAATAGAATCTGTGATGGGCTTAATTGCTGTTGGGCTACGATGAACCTTATGAAAGACTTGAATTTGTACATAGGGTAAATATAGCATCTTCTCCAGACAAATCCAAATGCTTAGGCAAAAAAAGGCACCTTGTTCAAGAGTGTCTCATGTTTGATTACCATTCGATAGCGATTCATTTCTAGGAATGGACTGTAAAGATAGTGATATTTAGGAAATCGTACCTTTACAGGCTTAAAAAAGAAACATTATGCAAAGTAAGAAACTTAATTTTTTAATAGGCACTTGTTTACTGGTCTTTTTTGCTTCGTGCAGACATCACGTTCAATGCTTAGAACAATGCGATGGTAGAGATGGTAAAAGATTAGTACTTGAACTTTATCAAGATTATTGGGATAAGAAAGAAGGGCAGTCAATTGCGTGGTGGCGTAAGAAACGACTTGAGATAACAGGTATACGAACAACAGATATAAAACCTGATATGGGTCCATGGCTTACACCTGCTATCACCTGCTATTGTGACGCTACAATAATTCTTTCAGAAGGAAGAAAAGAAATATCACGTGAAACTATAGAGTATTGGGTACTAACATCGGATAACTGCGATGTGTATACAAGTATATTGGGAGAGGATCTATATATGTGGACCACGAATAAAGAGAGGCGGTTCTGAAGGGGGTTAGTGCTTTAAGAGCATGGACGACTTGAACACTGATATTCTTCCCCAACGGGAAAAGCACTTAATCCGTATTAAATAAAAAAAAGAGGTGCCTTTTTTACGGGCACCTTATACTTACATTCCACTCGATAGAGATTCACTTCAATGGAATAACTGCAAAGATAGTGATATTTAGGAAATCATACCTTTGCGGGCTTAAAAAAGAAACATTATGCAAAGTAAGAAACTTAATTTTTTAATAGGCACTTGTTTACTGGTCTTTTTTACCTCGTGCGGACTTCGTCAGTGCTTAGAACAATGTGATGGTAGAGATGCTAAAAGATTAGTACTTGAAAGTTATAAAGATTATCGGGATGCGAAAGAAGGGCATGAGGCTAACTGGCTAGAGAATATGTTTAGCAGGATTGCGTGGTGGGATAAGAAACGACTTGAGATAACAGGTATACGAACAACAGATATAAAACCTGATATGGCTCTACTGCGTACACCTGCTATCACCTGCTATTGTGACGCTACAATAATTTTTTCAGAAGGAAGAAAAGAAATATCACGTGAAACTATAGAGTATTGGGTAAAAACATCGGATGACTGCGATGTGTACACAACTATGTTGGCAGAAGATACAGAGCTGCGGAATTTTAGTAAAGCGAGGCGGTTCTGGAGGGGATTGAGGTGCCTTTTTTAAGGACACCTCAAGCTTTGATTCAAATCCATATTGATTCAACTATATGGCTTGATTGCAAATATAAACATGTTTAGAAAGAAAGATAGTCACAATAAGAAAAGGGCAGCTTTTACGATAGGGCTGCCCTATATCACCGTGTACCGTCCCTTGACACTTCTGCCTTTAAGACGGTAGAGCAAATTTAGTGAAATGGAAACGTAAACTAAAGAAAAATACAGAAAACACTAATAATGCTCCTGACATGCTTCAGGCGGTCGAAAATAGAAAAACAAATGACACCAAAACTACTCCCGTATGCCTGCGATCAAGACGGTAGTAC
>JAPPDO010000080.1 GCA_028821635.1 Ekhidna sp. | reverse complement strand
CGGAGTTTTTTTATTTTCCTCTTTAAATGTAAAAATCAGAATTGACATATCAGGCGTAGTTTGTGATCCCTCCCTTTCTGAAACAGGATTTACCTGATTTTAGGATTATCGGGATTCTTGCTCGTTTGCGTATCAGACCTCACAAGACCATACTTTCACTTTCTAAGCCCATCTGCAAGAAAATAAATGCATACCAGAGTAAAATAACCTCGTTTCGGCCAACAATAACGTCGGAGCGGTCTGTAGAGACGTGTGTCTGTCCCGCTAACTTCTGGGAAGTTTGAAACTTTCCAAAAGTCTCTTTGAAGTTAGCCTGAGCGTGGAATAAAAAAATAACCGGCATCAGTCGGACAAATACAAGATATTTTTACGTTTCATGCAATTCGAGTTATATCATAAGGACAGCCGCTCTTCGGCAAGGGCAGGCAAGCTGACGACCGAACACGGGGCGATTTTCACTCCTATTTTTATGCCCGTCGGAACTGCGGGGACAGTCAGGGCGGTGCATCAAAGGGAACTTGAGCATGATATTGCTGCCCAGATAATTCTTGGTAATACATATCACCTTTATATAAGACCCGGCTTGGAAGTGATTAAGCAGGCCGGTGGTCTTCATAAATTCAACGGGTGGAGTAAACCGATTTTAACAGATAGTGGAGGCTATCAGCTTTACTCATTGGCAGACAAGCGTAAGATCGCTGAAGAAGGCGTTCATTTTCAATCACATAAAGACGGTGCCAAACATTTCTTTACGCCTGAGTCCATCATGGACATTCAGCGCACAATAGGGGCTGACATTATCATGGCCTTCGATGAGTGTACGCCCTATCCGTGTGATTATGATTATGCTAAAAAATCCATGCACATGACCCATCGTTGGCTTGATCGTTGTGTGCGTCATTTGGATTTGACGGCACCGCATTATCGTTATGATCAAACCCTTTTCCCCATTGTTCAGGGGAGTGTTTATAAAGACTTGAGAAGTCAGTCAGCGGAGTACATTGCAGACAAAGATCGTGCAGGTAATGCGATAGGAGGGCTTTCTGTGGGAGAGCCTGCCGAGCAGATGTATGAGATGACAGACCATGTGTGTCAGGTTCTTCCCGAAGATAAACCAAGATATCTGATGGGGGTTGGGACTCCGGCCAACCTCCTCGAGTGTATAAGCCTGGGAGTGGATATGTTCGATTGTGTCATGCCCACCAGAAATGCAAGAAATGGAATGTTGTTTACCACCGAAGGGATTATCAACATTAGAAATGAAAAATGGAAGCAAGACTTCACTCCGATTGATGAAGCACTGGGGGGATATGTAAGCACCTGCTATTCAAAAGCATACTTGCGGCATTTAATAACCGGCAATGAAATGCTGGGAGCACAAATTGCGAGCATTCAGAATCTTTCCTTTTACTTATGGCTGGTAAAGGAGGCTGGAAAACAGATTTTAGCCGATAACTTCGCACATTGGAAATCGCTAATGATAAAAAAAGTAAGTCAGCGTCTTTAGTTTAAAATGAAGAAGATTGACTGGTATATTCTAAAAAAACTCCTAGTCACCTTTGTCTTTGTGGTAGGGCTGCTGGTGTTGATCATCTGCGTTATTGACTTTACGGAGAAAAACGACGAATTCATAAAAAATGAAGTCAGTGCGAAATTGATAAGAGGCTACTACCTCAGATTTATTCCGTACATGGCCAGCTTGCTGACCCCCATCACCGTTTTCATAGCGACGGTTTTAGTCACGGCCAAGATGGCTGCTAAGACAGAGATTATCGCCATTCTCGCTGCCGGCATCAGTTTTAAGCGGATGATGTTTCCCTATTTGACGGCAGCGATGATCATAGGTATTGCTAGTTTCTACCTCAACAGTTATGTGATTCCCGATGCCAACAAGTTCCGAATTGACTTTGAATTAAAGTATTTGGAAGACCCTTTTTATAATACGGATAAACACATCCACTTTAAAGTGAGTCCGGAGGGATATGTGTATCTTTATCGCTATGATAATCGAAGAAATATTGGAACAACCGTTACACTGGAAAGAGTTGAAGGCACAAAACTCACCGAAAAAATCACTGCACGCCAACTTGTTTGGGTGGACTCAACGGCAAGGTGGAAGCTAAAAAATTGGCAGAGGAGGTCAATTTTGAATCACATGGAGATTCTTGATGACGGCAAAGAAATAGATACACTGCTAAACCTGCGTCCTGTAGATTTTGGGAACAAAGACAGACACTGGGAGACCATGACCATGAATGAACTTTCTGACTATATCAAACTCCAAAAATTAAGAGGGGCGGATGATGTGCCGCTTTATGAGATTGAACAGGACATCCGGTTTATGCAGCCTTTTACTGTCATCATACTGATGGCCATCGGTGTGATCGTGTCGGCCCGAAAGTCCAGACGAGGGACAGCCTTCCAGATTGCGCTAGGTTTTCTGATTGCTTTCATGTTTATCATTACTTTCACGCTGGCGAAGTCAATTGCTGAGGCAGGAAGTATGAATACGGTATTAGCCATTTGGATACCAAACATCATTTTCTCCGCAGTATCGCTGCTGCTTTACAAAACAGTGCCTCAATGATTAGTCGGGAAGGGAAAGATTATTTGCTGCTTCACTTTATTGTCCTGATTTGGGGATTTACCGCAACGTTGGGTTTGCTTATTAAAATTCCGCCGGTGGAGATCGTATTCTTCCGAACGCTCATCGCAGCAGTAGCTCTCATTATTCTTTTGGCGATTCAAAGGGTCGAGTTTAGAATAAAGAAAAGAAAGGACTTATTCATAATCATCGGCACAGGTTCGCTCATTGCAGCACATTGGATACTTTTCTTCCTTTCTGCCAGAATATCAAATGCGTCCGTTTGTTTAGCAGGGATGGCGACGTGTTCATTGTGGACCGGCCTGCTGGAACCCTTATCGCAGGGAAGAAGGATCAAAGGCTTTGAAATCATATTGAGCATCATTGCATTTATCGGTATTGCAGTCATTTTTAACACCTCCTTTCATTATTTGACCGGCTTGTTGGTGGCGGTGCTTTCAGCATTGATTGCGGCGATCTTTACTATTATCAATGGGAGGTTTGCAAACCGCTACAATCCGTATGTGATCACACGCTATGAAATGGTCGGTGCATGTAGTGCTGTTTTGTTTTTCTATCCCCTTTATGCTGCGTATTTCACAAATGAGATTGTCTGGATGCCAACCCTTTCTGACTGGATTTACCTGACGGCACTTGCCATTTTCTGTACAGTCTACGCACACGCCGTGTCGGTGGAGTTGATGAGGCGATTATCCGCTTTTTCAATTAATTTAGTCGTTAATTTGGAGCCTGTTTATGGAATTGTGCTTGCATTGATTATTTTTGGAAATAGTGAGGAGATGAACGCAGGCTTTTATTTGGGCACGGGATTGATTTTAATTGCTGTGCTTCTTTATCCGTCTTTAAACAGAAGAAACAGAAAAAGAGTACTAGATACAGATATAATCAGATGATATGTTACTAACTACGACAAACAATATAGAGGGAAAGAGCATCTCTACCTATTATGGAATGGTGACCGGTGAGGCCATCATTGGAGCTAATATTTTCAAAGACTTTTTTGCTTCCATCACTGATGTGGTAGGCGGACGCTCCGGAGCCTATGAAAAATCACTCAAGGATGCGAAAAATATCGCAGTACAGGAGATGATAGACCGAGCGCGCGGACTTGGAGCCAACGCCGTTATCGCCATTGACCTGGACTACGAAACCGTAGGGAAGGACTCGGGTATGTTGATGGTGAGCGCAAGCGGAACGGCAGTGATGTTAGAGTAAATCGTTAAATTATGGCAACGGGTAGCATCTCATCCTCCTCCACCGGGTGGAGGAGTCAAATTGGTTTAATGAGAGTTTGATATAATTTTTCCTTTTAGACGAGCAAAATGAATTGTTTGGTATCACTAAAATTTATTTTGAGCAACGACTCTTTTTCCAAAAAGTATACGTTATCCGTTCACTGAAGACGTTGTTAAAGAAGTCTGCCGGCTTCTGTGTTCAAAGTGCCATTTAATGAAACTAATGTCTATGAGCTAGAGGTAGCGGGCTAGAGCGATGATCTCTGCAAGCGTGTGCCCCGTCTCTCGATGTTTGAAGGTGTGTTTCTTTATTCTAATCCTGCTTCCGTTCATTTCACACTTACATGCACTTTTGAGTTGCTGAGTAGGGTCGTTATTTGTAATTAATTTGATTTTACTTAGAAAAGTTGTTGTATAACACGCTAAAAACGCTAAAGCTTAATAACTTTTTCTCATTGAATGTCAAAACTTTTCTAAAGATTGTTAATTTTGAGGTAATAATTAAAGTTTTATAGTCATTGTAAATAATAATAAGAGACTAATAAATTAAATATAATAATGAAAATAAAAGCATCAAAAGTTAAAATAGACGGCACTGATAGAAAAATTCTTGATATTTTACAATCAAATGCCAAAATCACAAATTCTCAGTTGTCAAAAGACATTGGATTATCTCCTGCACCTACACTTGAGCGGGTAAAGAAAATGGAAGCTTCGGGAATCATCAACAGCTACCATGCAAAACTAGACATGAAAAAAGTTGGTCTTGACGTGCATACGTTTGTTCAGATTTCTTTGAAGGGTCATAACAAAAGCAATATTGATTCATTTCTATCAAAGATTAATAAAATCCCGGAAGTGATTGAGTGTCACCATGTTACCGGATCCTGTGATTTTATCCTTAAAATAATTTCAAGTGATATTCAATCGTATCAGAAACTCATGATGGAAAAAGTCTCTGAAATTGACGTGGTAGATAGTTTGCAGTCGATGGTGATCTTATCCACATTTAAAGATAGTAAGGTAATACCTATACCCTAAGCATGAGGGCTAATCAAATCCTCTCTTCTTCCAAAGTAGATCAGATCATTCAGCGAATGGCTTATCAGGTTTATGAAAACAATATGGAAGAGAGGATTGCATTGATTGGCGTTGATAGTGGAGGGAGAAAGCTAGCTGAAAACATTGAACTCACTCTTTCTGAAATTTCAGGTAAAAAATCCACTTGTTACACTCTTTTACTTGACAAAGGAAATCCCTTTAACGAAGAGATTTCACTAGATGCAGGCATTTCTGAGTTGGAAGGAACATCGATCATTCTTTGTGATGATGTTTTAAATACCGGAAGAACGCTGGCTTTTAGTTTGTCAAGAATTTTACCGATGAAAGTCAGAAAAGTAGAAACAGCAGTCTTGGTGCTTAGAACACATGGCAAGTTTCCTATTTATGCTAACTACAAAGGATACGAGCTATCCACCACCATCAATGAACACGTTGAGGTAATACCCGGTGAGGGTGTATTTTTAAATGAATAATCCTCTTACGAATTAGGTTTTAGAGTAAACCGGGCAGATTGATTTTCTATTGCATGTAATAAAAGAGCCTTTATAGGTGACTACTTCCGGAAAAGATTTCTGCCTTATCCCTTTGTTACTACCGCAGCGTCTTATTCGATGATAGTTAGTGCAGGTGAGTTTATTCGTTTAATGCTACTCCTCAGTGATTAATTGTAAAAATAGCTGTTCCGATTTGGCAGCCCATTTTTGAAAAGAAGCCGCCACATCTTGGTGATCAGGAAGATAATTTAACAGGATATCTAAGTCAAAAACCTGATTGGAAATACCGGCACCGGCTTTTTGTGCGTCAAGGGCATTGCAGGACTGTTCGTAGTGCCCTTTTACGGGAACCATCAGAACAGGTTTTCCCAAATACATGGCTTCGCATATAGATTCAAAGCCGGCAGTGGCTAGGCAGCCGCAGCATGATGCCATAAAATCAATGAACTTCGTCTCATCAAGCACATGAAATGTTAGGTTTTTATCAACCTTCAATTCTTTAGGGGCATCCTTTTTATCCCAAAAGCAGTGAATGGGAATCTCGGGATGTTTTGAATGAAAGGCTTTTACCTGATCTGCGTACCCATGATTAACGATATAAACTAAAAAATGATCGCCCGGGCTGCTTTTTGCCTCCTTGACGGCCTTCCTAAACAGCGGGGGTGTGACAAAAAGCCTCTTTTTGGGTTCATCCTGCATCGGCTGAAATGAAAGGCACAGTAGTCTCTGCGCTTTGTACCCTGCCAGTTTATTCCCCGCCAACAATGAGAATCGATCATAGATGCGGCCTTTGGGGAATTCAAAAGCCGAGTGGCTTAATAAAAACTGATGGGCCAAAGCAATATGCTTAACCTCTACTTTTTTAAGCAAAAAATAGAGCCCGCCTAAGAAATCATAGAAATTGATAATCGCATCCGGCCTTTCTTTTTTTACGACTTTATCAATCTCCTCAACACTCCTTAGAAAAGTCTTTATCCTAGACAGATTGACCAATAATGTTTTAAAAATGCTCACAGATTTATTTTGCTTGTCTACAATAAAATTGGGACTCTCAAGCCGGGTAATCGGCACCTTAATGTTATCTTCAAAAAATTGTGGTAATTGCCTCCTTTTGCTTTTACCCACAATTACATGCGCTACCTCATGTCCGTTTTTTATGAGTATCTGATACAGAGAAATGGCTTGTGTCAAGTGCCCCCTTCCTTCTCCCTGAACGATAAAGACGATTTTCATAGCATTACCGAATATTAGCCGGTAAACTTACGGATTTGTGATGCTACTTTGGGTCGAGTATGGAATTAAACCCTTGCGGACTATTCAGCGGTCATTTTCTCTAAGACGGGGTTATTTTAGTCTAGGACGAGGTTATTTTCTTCTAGGACGGGGTTGTTTTAGTCTAGGACGGGGTTGTTTTAGTCTAGGACGGGGTTGTTTTAGTTTAGAACAGGGTTGTTTTAGTTTAGGACGAGGTTGTTTTAGCCTAGGACGGGGTTATTTTAGTCTAGTCAGGGGTTATTTTAGTCCGGTCAGCGTTCATTTTAGTCCGGTTAGCGTTCATTTTAGTCCGGTTAGCGTTCATTTTAGTCCGGTTAGCAGTCGTTTTTGTCCAGTCAGGGGTTATTTTTTCTAATTCAGTAGATATTTTATCTTCCCGGCTGAGTTACAAACTGCACCTAGAGGGGGGGTATCTCAAGTTGTTTACAAATCTTTTTACACAATAAGTTGGACAGTTCCTGATGCCTGCCAACGGCTGATTGTTTTTGGTTGGTTAAATTCTTATAGATGGAATGATTGCCTCCCTCTCTCATCAAAATACAGTTATGCTTTTTCAGATACTTGATGAATTCATTTCTCTTCATCCAACCACCAATCGTTCTCGAATAACCTCTTTACCTTTATTTTCCAGTACTATACTTTTACGATTAGAATCCAGTAGTAAATGAAAGGCCTCTAATAGATTCGATTTTAACTCTTCAACAGTTCTTCCCTGCGACAGAACCTCAGGCAATTCCTCTAATTGTCCCACAAACCAACCATCATCTGACTTTTCTATAAGTGCTGTTAATTTCATATCACATAGTTTTCAATAAGATAGCGTTTCAAATGCAGTAAATAATGCATAAGCGAGTAGTAAATTTATAACAAGATATGCTATTGCCATACCTGTTCCTTTCGGTTTATTCACTTTGGCTATACCAATCACCCAGCCTAAGCGTAGATTGTATCGTAGATCGCATCTACGCTTTAATATGTTTTGTTGCTTTTTCGGCGAGGAGATAGATAAAATAAAATATAATATAAAGGTGTAGTTACAAACTACACCTAGAGGGGTCATTTTTATTGGTTCAAGGATTGTTTTTTACCTGTTGAGTGGGTAGTAAATTTATAACAAGATATGCTATTGCCATACCTGTTCCTTTCGGTTTATTCACTTTGGCTATACCAATCACCCAGCCTAAGCGTAGATTGTATCGTAGATCGCATCTACGCTTTAATATGTTTTGTTGCTTTTTCGGCGAGGAGATAGATAAAATAAAATATAATATAAAGGTGTAGTTACAAACTACACCTAGAGAGGGTATCTGAGGGCATGCCCGTAATCTCTCGTGTCATGTCATCAAAGTCCAGCCCGTCTGGCAATGCCGGAGATGCCGGAGTCAGGCTATAGGTGAGCGGTGCACCGCCGCCGGTAGCTTCGGGCAGCGTAAGCATCACATCTGTTACATTTTCCACATAAGTCTGCGCCGCTATTGCAGCATCAGAAGCAAAAGCAGGTCGCTTATCGGCCTCTTGTGTGACGGTAATATTTACGGATTGATCGCTGATGGTGGCTGTGACAGTGCCTGAACGCTCTTCGGTATCGGGATTTTCATAATAAGAGACCTGTAGTGTATTGTTGTCCACTTTGGCGGCCTCCACCAGTCAATCTCTTCGGCGACGACCCACTCGGTGCCTGAAGCCTCAATGGCTACCTCATCGTTTCCCGCAACGGCCGACACACGTATGGAGGTATTTGCGGCGATAATGCTTGCAACAGGGGCTTCGTCGTCTGTAATACAGGATTGGATGAGCATACCTAAACACAATAGGTATGGCAGTCTAAACATTGAAGTGTGTCTGTTCATGGTGCGGTGTTTTTTTCTGGTTTTACAATACAAAAATAGGAGGTGGGGGTAAAAGAATATTTTTCTATTCAAGCTATTTTTTGCCGAAATAAGGCTAGTCGGTTGTCGTTTGTTAAGCGTTGTCATATCAGATAATTAATATTTAATACCAATAATTTTTATAAGAGTAAGCAAACACATCTATTATTTCAAACAAAATCAAAAAAAATGATGATATCGGCTATTTTTTTTATTCGTTTGTTCAATCACCTCTCCGGATGTAGTTTGTGATCCGGTCGGGTGGCCCGGATGGCCGCACATTTGCATCAATCACGACTTTATGCTTTTAAGTATTCCTGACTTATTTTACAACGAACCCCTTGCAGGTCTCAAAGACCTGCAAGGGGTTCGTCGTTGGTTCCTGCTACTTCCTCACAAACTTCAACAACCTCCCGTCCGGTAGTTGTACGAGGTACAGGCCGCTTTTTAAGGAAGTTATGTCTACCTTTATGTTGGTGGCACCTTTCAGTAGCGGTCTCCCGCTTAGGCTTACTATTTTAAACGTACCCTCGGCAACAGACCGCACCTCCAAGCAGCAACCCGAAGGGTTGGGAAAGATGACCACTTTCGCTGCATCGGCTGCCCCCAGCGGAGCCTTATCCCTTATCGTGATGTCAAAGGAGTCAGAGACTAAGCCGCCGTTGCCGTCGCTGGCGGTGACTTTCACGGTGAGTGTGCCCGCATCGGCTGCCTGCGGGGTGCCGGAGAAGGTGCGGCTATTGGCATTGAAGGTCAGCCAGTCGGGCAGGGCTAAGCCGTTGCCCCGTGCTGCGGTGTAGGTCAGTGCGTCACCGTCGACATCGCTGAAGGTGCTTACCGGAAAGGTGTAACGAAGTATGGTGCCCACTGTGGCTGTCTGATCGGGAATCCCATTCATCACGGTCGGGGCAGCGTTGGGAGGCGGTGCGGGCGTGTCGTCATCGGTAATGGTGAGGGTTGCCGATGTTATCGTAACACTTGCCAGTGTGCCTGAAACCGTAACGGTTTCATTATTATCGTTGATGATGTTATTGCTTGGTGTCAGTGTAAAAGCTGCCGTAGCGGTCGCTTCACCGGCCGGGATAGTGAGGTTAAAAGGTGAGACATCGGTAAAGCCGACGACGTTGTCACTGCCGCTGCCGGCAACCGTGATACGGACGGTTTGAGCCGTTCCCCAGCGGGTGGTTCCGCCGACGGTGGCGGTGACCTCCACATCGGTTGCCCCGTCTCCTTCGGAGATGGTGTCGGCGTCAAGTGTCAGAGCAATGGCAGTAGGCGTGGCATCGTCATCGGTAATGGTGAGGGTTGCCGATGTTATCGTAACACTTGCCAGTGTGC
>JAPPDO010000418.1 GCA_028821635.1 Ekhidna sp. | reverse complement strand
GGGGGGGGGGGGGCAGATTTATGCACTCCCGCTGCTTTAAACAATGATTTTGCGGTTTTATTATTGAATATCGGTTCCATTATTTTATTATTTAGTAATTAATTAAGGTGCAAGTATAAAACAATTAGTTTAAAGATGCAAATGTTTTTTCGATTTTTTTTTATTTTGATCTTCAGCTATGTTTTAAATATGGCATTCTCTTTAGTGGTCTTTGTGATAAGAAAAACGCTTGCTAAGAAAGCAACAAACTAATCGCTAAGCGTGGATATAATCTAGGTTTAGATGGGGTAAAAAATATCAAGTAGGTTGTTATCATAACGTGCCCAAATAATTCATTAGCTATCGGGACCATTATGACACACTCCCAAATGGCCATTTCAGCAATTAATAATTATTTTTGTTTTCTTTTTAAGATGAGACGGAAATTTTAAATTCAAAAATATAAACGTATGAAAGTAACTGTGGTTGGCGCAGGGGCTGTAGGGGCTAGCTGTGCAGAGTACATCGCAATTAAAGATTTTGCCTCTGAGATCGTATTGATTGACATAAAAGAGGGCTTTGCTGAAGGTAAAGCTATGGACTTAATGCAGACTGCTTCCTTGAATGGTTTTGATTCTAAGATTATCGGAACCACCAATGATTACACGAAGACGGCGGGCAGTGATGTAGCGGTCATTACTTCGGGCATCCCTCGCAAGCCGGGAATGACCAGAGAAGAGTTAATCTCTACGAATGCCGGAATTGTAAAATCAGTCGCTGAAAACCTCATTAAACACTCACCGGACGTGATCCTTATCGTCGTTTCTAATCCGATGGATACTATGACTTACTTGGCTCACCAAACGTTAGGCTTACCCAAACATAGAATTATCGGCATGGGTGGAGCACTTGACTCTGCAAGATTCAAATACAGATTATCAGAGGCTTTAGGATGTCCCGCTTCTGATGTGGACGGCATGGTAATCGGTGGGCACAGTGATACCGGAATGATCCCGTTGATCAGGTTGGCGACGAGAAACAGCGTGCCTGTTTCTGGGTTTTTGAATGAGAATAAATTAAACTACGTGCTTGAAGAGACAAAAATCGGAGGTGCAACACTAACGAATCTTTTAGGAACCTCCGCATGGTATGCACCCGGTGCTGCTGTGTCTGCGATGGTTCAGGCAATTGCCTGTGATACTAAAAAAATGTTCCCTTGCTCGTGCCTGCTGGAAGGAACTTATGGCTTAAATGATCTTTCCATTGGAGTGCCCGCCATCATTGGAGCTAATGGTATTGAAGAGATTGTTGAGATAGCACTTGATGATGTTGAGAAAGCTAAACTAAAAGAAAGTGCTGCCGCAGTGAGCAAGACCAATCATATCCTCTCTGAAATGAACATTATCTAATTGGATGCGGGAGTCCACTGAGGAACTTATCAGCAGGAGTGATCTGATCAGTCGTGATTTAAGCTGGCTTCAGTTTAATCACAGAGTATTAGACCAGACGGAGAAGGAAAATCGAAACCTGTTTGAAAGGCTCAAGTTTCTGGCTATTACCTCCTCTAATGCTGACGAGTTTTTTATGATCAGGGTAGGCAGTTTGTACAACTATATTGATTATGGAAACGATAGAGTTGATTATTCGGGACTTAGGGCTATTCCTTTTAAGAATGAACTGCTTAAAGGACTTAAAGCGTTCGGGAAGCGACAGAACGGGTTATTTCTCGAGCTAAAAGAAGACTTCCAATCTCATGATTTTGAGATTAAGGATTACATTCATTTAGCTGAAAAGCAAAAAGAATCTGCAAGTAAATACTTTAAGAGAACCATCTTTCCGATGCTTACTCCTATGGTTTTTGATTCTTACCACTCGTTCCCAATCCTGATGAATAATATCTTGATTTTTGGCGTTGTCACAAAAGGAGACAGACCGAAGGAGAGGAAGAAGACCTCGTTCATTCAGCTTCCGCAAAATCTGCCAAGATTCTATGAAACTAAAGAAAAAGGTAAGCTGATTTTTGTTCCCATTGAAAGTATCGTTGAGTTTCATTTCAATCATATCTTTCGAAATATTAATATTTTATCGAGTTCTTTATTTCGGGTCACAAGGAATGGTGATTTTACACTGGAAGAGTCAGAGGACATAGAAGCCAACTTTCTGGAAGAGATGAAGAAGAAGCTCAAAATCAGGAAAACGGGTCGCGTGGTAAGAATGGAGGTAACCGAAGATGCTGATTCCTGGCTTATCAAACAATTGAAAAAAAAGTATGAGATTGGAAGTGAGAATGTAAAAATTATACCCGAAGAATCGCTTATTGACCTCACCTGTCTTTGGCAGATAGTGAATCACGGAGAATTTGATTCATTCAAGCCTGTAAAGCATCAACCGGTTGCTCCCATCAGTATGACTGAGGTGGAGGATCAGGATATGTTCAAATTATTGAAAGGTAGGGATATTCTACTTCACCATCCTTACAATACTATTCAACCATTGCTGGACTTGCTTGAACAAGCGGCTGAAGACCCCAATGTTTTATCCATTAAGCTGACAATATATCGGCTCGCTAAGAACTCAAGGATATTAGATGCGTTGCTGGAAGCAGCAGAAAACGGAAAGCATGTTTCTGTCTTGTTTGAAGTAAAAGCACGATTTGATGAGGAGAACAATATGCGCCAGGCTAAGCATCTTCAGAAAGCAGGATGCTTTGTGATATACGGCGTTGGTTCCCTTAAAACGCATACAAAGCTTCTTCTAATCGTAAGAAAAGAAAAGGAGAAGGTAACAAGATTTGTACACATGAGCAGTGGAAATTACAACGAAGTTACCTCCAAACTTTATACAGATATTGGACTGCTTACTTCTGACGAGTCCTATGCTAACGATGTTCAGGAGTTTTTCAATGTCATTACCGGGCACTCCATTCCGGAAGACTATGATAATCTTATCACCGCCCCGGCCTCCATGCGTAAGGGGCTGATTGATCTGATTGATAAAGAAAGAGAGAACGCTTTAGCCGGCAGACCGAGCGGCATTGTAATCAAGTTAAACTCCCTTCAGGATAAGCACGCCATTCTGGCGATGTATGAGGCTTCCAAAGCAGGAGTTCCAATTCAATTGATCGTTCGCGGCATTTGTTGTTTAAGGCCCAACCGAAAGGGATTGAGTGAGAATATCACGGTAAGATCGATTGTGGGAGAGTATCTGGAACACTCCAGAATCTTTTATTTTCATAATAATGGCGATCCCAAAGTTTATTGTGGAAGTGCGGACATGATGGTACGTTCTTTTGATAGAAGGCTGGAGTCCTTATTTGTCATTAGAGATCAACTCTTAAAACAACAGGTAATAAACATTTTGTCCTTTGACTTGAAGGATAATGTGAATGCCTATGCAATGAGAGAGGATGGAAATTATTACCATTTGGAACCCAATGGGGATGCTGCATTTGATGTACATAAAGAATTTTATAAAGTAAAAAAAGAAGAAATAATGCAGGTTTCTTTGTTTTAGGACACTGCCGTCATCCTGTCAATTTTTTCTAAAAAAGCAGCTTCAAGCCGCTCTGCAAAATCAATGAACTTTCCATTTGATGTTAATTTAAGCTCTTTTCCGTTTTTTATTTGTAAATCTGAAAAAGGCATGACCCAGGAATAAGTCTGAAGTTTATGTTTAAAATGAACAATTATTCCTTTGGGTCTTAGCTCAATATTTGCTTTCGATTGGTAGTGTTCTACATTAAGGTGTTTTTTATACTCTTCTGAGATATTCGTAATCGTGAGCCTTTTAGAACCAATGCCTTTTAACCTAAACCTTTCTTTGAATGAAAAACGCTCTCCGACGGCCTCATTTATTTGCTTTTCAATTTTCTTGTCAAAATAGGAAGTATTAAACAGCATATTGAGCCCTTTGCATAGTTCAAATAGTAAAAATAATCAATGTCAAAGAAAATTTAAACACCGGGGCAACCTTGTAGTTACTAGGATTTTAAATTTTGAAAAAGAAAAAAATTAAAGCTATTTGAGCTGTTTTAGCGTAATGTTATTCAATTATGCAAAGGTTTCATAAAAGATTTAATCAGAATATGCAGTGCAAGAGAGTCAAAAAATTCGATGGGTGGGGGTCAATTTTTAATAAAACATCAAAAGACAAAAAAAATGAGACTATTTACACGGAAATCTCAATGTATACAAGAGTTATAAACTGTCACTCTGAAAACTTTGCCAAGAATATTAAGGAGTGCCAGAAAACAACGCTACAGATGCAAATCCTGTCATTACAATTCTGTTTACCTTGATTGATCCGGTGAAAATGTTGCATCGTAGTAATCTTCTACCACATCTTTTCAAATGAAATTCTTTCGTAAGGTTGTTTTTTACTTACCCAGAAGGAATCTTTTTCATTTTTCAATATTAAGGTGCTTTTGTTTCTATAAATTCTAGACAGTAATGCAATAGGAAACAAGAAGAAATAAAAAATAATACTTAATAAAATATTGGGCACAATAAAACTTAAAATCTTTGCAATCTTCATCCACAGGAAGTCAATGAGATCACATATTCTGTTTGAGATTATACCTAAAACGCCGAATATTAGAGAAACATTTAAAGCCCACTCAAAGCCGAAAAGAAAAAATAAAAAACCAAAACCGACAGATATGATTAATACTGTTTTAGTTGGATTGTTTTTACCCGTTTTCATTCTTCTTCAAGTTAAAACAGTGTATAAATAAATGGTGCCACGGCACTGCTGCCACCAAATACGATTAATACTCCAAGTAACAACAAAACAATTACTACTGGTATTAACCAATATTTTTTGCGCTCTTTCATAAAAAGCCACAAGTCTTTTAAAAAATCCATCTCAATAATTATTTAAAATATAGTTTGCCAGTTCTGTTCCTAATTTTAGATTCCATTCTGTATCGTAATGCCCGAAGGATGCTTTCATCTCTTCTTTTGAAAAAGAGGCATTAAGGTTAGCATAATTGAGAAAATCTAATGAGTCTAACCTCACAATATTCTCTTTTATGTGTGGAAAATCATCTAATTGTGACACTACACTATTTTCACGATACGCTTTTACTGATGTGAAATAAAACTCAATACCTTTCATTTTCAAGTCTTCTGCAAATAAATTCAACAAATCGTTATAAAATTTTTCAGAAAATGGGATCGTTTGGTTAATATTTTTTTTGTTTTTTGATCACCATCCACTTGATTTTTTGACCTTTTTTAACCCTTTATATGCAAAACTCTCATGAATTTCTTTTACTCCCTTGTATTAAGGCCTGTCCACCAAATTCATTTGGCTGAACTTAACATTTTCCAGTCATGGCTAAACAACGATCAGCCAAGATGGTTATATTCATCCAACAAGTAATGTAGTTTTTCATGAGTGTATATTCTATTAAAGATTTAGAACATCTGTCTGGTATTAAAGCCCATACGATTAGGATCTGGGAACAGAGATACCATCTTTTCTCCCCTAATCGTACAGAAACAAACATTAGATTTTATAATGAGGATGATTTAAAGCTTATCTTGAATATCGCTACGCTTCGTAGTCATGGATACAAGATCAGCAAGATTGTTGATATGAATGACCGAGAAATTCATGAGGCAGTACATGATATATGTAAATATAGTGAGTCACTATCTGACCAAATGCACTCACTAACGAATTCCATGGTTGATATTGACGAGTTAGCTTTTCTTGAAGTCCTGAACCGGAATATTGAAAGGTATGGATTTGAGAAAGTGATGACGGAGATTGTATATCCATTCATGAATAAAGTCGGAATTCTCTGGCTTACAAACGCCATTAATCCGGCTCAGGAGCATTTTATATCAAATCTTGTAAGACAGACATTGATTGTCAAAACAAATGAAGTTGCCATACATCCTGAGCAGCCATTGTTCCTGCTATTCTTACCTGAAAAAGAACTTCACGAATTAGGCATTTTATACGCCAATTATTTATTGAGGGAAAACGGTATCCGAACCGTATTTTTCGGGCAGTCTGTTCCGTTAGAGGCTCTTGAAGAGGCATATCATAAGCTTGAGCCAGCATATATCCTGACGGCTATGATAACAGCACCTGATCCCTCGAATGTGCAGCAATATGTTAATTTGTTAGGCAGTAAATTCAAAGATTCGAGAGTATTGATCACAGGACCAAGAGTAGTGGCACAGGATATTGAAATTTTAGATAATATGACCATCCTTAACTCTTTCCATGATCTTTATCCGATCATACACGAAACGAAAGTAGCCTCTACGGACAGTAATTGAGGATTACTGAAAATAAAAAATATTTTGTTTAATCTTTGTAGATGTTCTTTAAACAAAAATGTATACATTTGTTGAACATTTAAGAAAATACATTAAACAATGACTAATTTAGAATTCGGACATAAAGTTGAAAGCCTTGCTTCAAATCTTAGGCCTTATGCGCTAAAGCTCACGAAAGATAATGATGAAGCTGATGATTTACTTCAGGAAACTGTATTCAAGGCATACTCAAACAGAAAGAAATTCCAAGAAGGGACGAATTTAAAGGCATGGATGTATACCATCATGAGAAACACTTTTATTACTAACTATCATCGTATGATGAAAAGAAAGACGTTCATTGATACCACAGACAACAATCACTTCATCAACACAAACGTAAATCAGCTTGAAAATCGGGCATTCGGAAATTTTGTGCTTCGAGATGTAAATGAGGCCATTGATAACCTGAAAAATATGTACAAAACGCCACTTATGATGTATTTCAGAGGGTTTAAATATCACGAGATCGCAGAAAAACTGCAAATCCCAATTGGCACAGTTAAAAACAGAATACAGGTTGCAAGAAAAGAACTTAAAGAAGTGTTAAGTATTTATGCCGTCTGATAAAGATAATGATAATAGCGTTGTAGTGATTGGGGCCGGATTTTCCGGCCTTTCTTGTGCCTGTCATCTTGCCAAAAAAGGATATACCGTTACTTTACTGGAAAAAAATGATCAAGCCGGAGGACGGGCAAGAATCCATCGGGACAAGGGATTTACCTGGGATATGGGACCGTCATGGTATTGGATGCCGGATGTATTTGAGCAGTTTTTTAATGCGTTCGGCAGAAAAGTATCCGACTACTATCAACTGCAACGGCTAGACCCATCCTACAGGGTAAAATTTAAAGATGGTTTTATAGACATTCCAGCCAAAATGGAAGAGTTGGAAGCACTTTTCGAGTCTATTGAGCCTAGAAGCGCAAAGAAACTTCAATCTTTTTTGAAACAAGCCAAATATAAATATAACGTTGGCGTAAAAAAATTGATTTATAAGCCAAGCAGATCGCTTACCGAATTTATTAATATAAAGTTGTTGTTAGGACTACTAAAAATGGATGTTTTTGCATCTGTTTCGAGGCATGTGAGAAAACATTTTAAAGATGAGCGACTGATCCAATTAATGGAGTTCCCAATACTTTTTCTTGGAGCTACAGCAGAAAACACACCTGCGCTTTACAGTTTGATGAACTATGCAGACCTGTCCTTAGGCACTTGGTATCCGAAGGGCGGCATGAACCTTGTGGTTAAAGGCATGGTAAAACTAGCTAATGAATTGGGTATTGAGGTAAAACTCAATGAAGAGGTAAAATCATTTACATTTAATCAAAAAAGGATCGTTTCTGTCACTACAAAAGAGAACGAATATAACTGTGGGACGGTGGTAGCGGCAGCTGATTATCATCACATAGACCAGCACTTACTTCCCGAAGAATTTAGGAATTATTCAAAAAAATACTGGGACTCCCGAACGCTCGCCCCCTCATCACTCCTGTTTTATTTGGGAATAGATAAAAGACTTCCAAACCTGAAACACCATACGCTCTTCTTTGACGAAGATTTCGGCCTTCATGCCAGAGAAATTTATGAGACTCCAAAATGGCCGTCCAAACCGTTGCTTTATCTGTCAGCTACTTCTCAGACTGACGACACAGTTGCCCCCAAAGGAATGGAGAATTTAGTGGTTTTGATACCGGTAGCTCCGGGTATTGAGGATTCGCAAGAGACCCGGGAGAGATATTTTGATACCACAATGGATAAATTGGAGAAGTACGTTGGTGAGAATATCAGAGATCACATTGTTTCAAAAAAGAGCTATGCGCACAAGAATTTTATTGAGGATTACCACTCCTTCAAAGGAAATGCTTATGGGTTGGCCAATACATTGAGGCAGACAGCCATCCTTAAACCCTCTCTAAAGAACAAACATCTTGATAATCTCTATTATACCGGACAGCTTACGGTTCCCGGACCCGGCGTTCCACCCTCTTTGATCTCAGGGGAGGTGGTTGCCAAACAAGTAGCGAAGGATTTTCCTATTTTTACCTGAGCATGAAAAGTCTTTATTCACAAACGGCATTTAACTGTAGTAAACTCATTACAAATGCCTACAGTACCTCTTTTTCGTTAGGGATTAAAACATTGAACAAGAAGTATCACGAGCCGATCTATGCAATTTATGGATTTGTACGTTACGCTGATGAGATTGTAGATACTTTCCATAGTTATGATAAAAAGAGGCTACTGAGTCAATTTAAGGGCGATACTCACAAGTCTATTGAGGAAGGAATTAGTTTAAATCCGGTGTTGCACAGTTTTCAGGAGGTAGTGAATGAATACAAGATTGACTATCATCTGATTGAGGCGTTCTTAGTTTCTATGGAAATGGACTTATCTAAAAAAAATTACTCAGATGCGGAATACAAAGAATACATCTACGGCAGTGCTGAGGCGGTGGGTCTGATGTGTCTCAAGGTATTCTG
Source organism: Ekhidna sp. (assembly GCA_028821635.1). Taxonomy (GTDB): domain Bacteria; phylum Bacteroidota; class Bacteroidia; order Cytophagales; family Cyclobacteriaceae; genus Ekhidna. The sequence goes on along the minus strand of JAPPDO010000418.1, from coordinate 1,088 downwards.
CGAAGGTGACGAGGAGTATTATCAATCGCTATCAGAGCCCGCTAAAAGTCTCGGATCAGCCTTTCAAAAAGTTAATTTTCTGAGAGATATTAAGAGTGATTACAACGAAAGAGGCCGTGTTTATTTCCCGGGAGTAAACTTTTCTAACTTCAACGCAAAAGACAAGCAGAAAATAGAGGAGGATATTAGAATTGATTTTCAAAATTCATTAACAGGGATAAGAAATCTCCCCGGAGGAGTCAGACCAGGGGTATACCTTGCATATAGGTATTACACCGTGCTTTTCAAAAAGATTACTCAACTTTCTCCTGAAACCATCAAGACAAAAAGAATTAGAATCCACAATTTTAAAAAATTTTTGCTTTGGGTAAAAGTTATTTTTTTCACAAACTTTTACTCCGCAAATTACAACACAAGTCAGTGTATGTCAGTTTTATGATAAATGAATAAATAAATGGTGATGATATTAAACGTCTCGTTGGCTATAGGAACATTCTTTCTGATGGAAGGTGCCGCTTGGTTCACTCACAAATACATAATGCATGGCGTTTTATGGTCTTGGCATAAATCACATCATAAAGTTCATCCCCACACCTTAGAAATGAACGATCTTTTTGCACTCGTTTTTAGCGTCCCCTCCTTTCTCACTATCTACATAGGTGCCAATAATCCTGAAATAGGCTGGTTAACGTATGTCGGGTTTGGGATTTTAGGATATGGAATATTCTACTTTCTATTCCATGACATCATTGTTCATAGAAGGATAAAAATACCATACAAGGCGAAGAGTAAGTACATGAAACGAATCATGCGTGCTCATTATGTCCACCACGAAAAACATACAAAAAAAGGATGTGAAGCATTTGGCTTTTTGTATGCCCCCAAGAAATATGAAAGATAGCTGCTTGCTTACCGACACCGATCCGTGTTCTCTGTGGCTTCTCCGTGTCCTTTGTGTGCCCTTTGGGTTTAAATCGTTATTGGTTTGCTCAGCGAAGACATAATACAAACAAAAATAAAAATCACAGTAATCCCCAATGACTAGGTGTAGTTTGTAACTACACCTAAATATATTTTTACATCTTTCA
>JAPPDO010000067.1 GCA_028821635.1 Ekhidna sp. | reverse complement strand
TCCTGAATCCTGGCAACCACACACTTTCCGTCTTTGGTGCAAACGATAACGTCGTCTATCTCGGCGCAATAACAAAAAAACTCATTCTTTTTCAGCCCAAAGCCTACAAAACCATCTTTACGATTGACGTATAACCTGGCATTATTTGCCGCAACGATATTAACATTGATATTGTCAAAATTGGTTATTTCCGTTTTGCGCACTTTTCCCTGACCGTATTTATCCAAAAGATTTTGGTAATGTTCAATTGCAAACTCAATCAGATGCTTTAGGTTATGATCCACTTGTTCAATCTGTTCCTGAAGCTCTTTGATCTGTGCCTCTACCTTACCTGTATCAAAACGTGTGATGCTGCTTAGCGGTTTATCGATCAGCCTTTTGTAGTCCTCATTGGTGATTTCACGATAGAAATGATCGAAAAACGGTCGAAATAGTGAGTCTAGCACTTCATAACACTTTTGGAGGTCTCCGGAGTTTTCATATTCAGGATGTTTGTACATCCCTTCATGGATAAAAATTTTGAGCAGATTGCTGAAGAAAATCTTTTCTTTTAGTTCTGCCTTTTCTATTTCAAGTTCCTGATGTAGTAAACTGACAGTTTGATCAACGGATTGCTGTAAGACATCCGTTATTCCCAGAAATTGGGGCTTTTCATCAACGATCACGCATACATTAGGTGAAATGGACACTTCACAGTCTGTGAAGGCATAGAGTGCATCTACTGTAATATTCGGAGACGTTCCCGGATTGAGGCTCACTAGAATTTCAACATCAGCGGCTGTGTTATCAACTACTTGCCTGATTCTTATCTTTCCCTTGTCATTAGCCTTTACTATTGACTCAATCAACGAAGTGGTCGTTGTTCCGTATGGAATGTCCCGAATCGCAAGCGTGGATTTATCAATCTCCTCAATGGTCGCTCTAATTCTAACTTTACCTCCTCTCCTGCCGTCGTTATATTCACTCACATCCACTTTACCACCGGTCAGGAAATCAGGATAAAGTCTGACCTTCTTTCTTTTCAATGTTGTAATACATCCTTTCAGGATTTCACAAAAATTATGGGGGAGTATTTTCGTTGAAAGACCTACTGCAATGCCTTCTACTCCCTGTGCCAGCAGCAGTGGAAACTTGACCGGAAAGGTGACCGGTTCCTTTTTCCTGCCGTCATAGGATAATTGCCAGCTAGTCGTCTGAGGATTGTATAAAACTTCCAGTGCGAATTTTGAAAGTCTTGCCTCAATATATCGCGGTGCCGCAGCGGCATCTCCGGTACGAATATCTCCCCAATTACCTTGTGTGTCAATAAGCAGGTCTTTTTGACCTAAATTGACGATTGCATCGGCGATGGATGCGTCTCCGTGCGGATGATACTGCATGGTGCTTCCAATGACGTTGGCGACCTTATTGTATCGCCCGTCATCCATTTCCTTCATCGCATGGAGGATTCTTCGCTGCACCGGTTTTAGTCCGTCGTTTACGGCGGGCACTGCCCGTTCAAGGATGACGTATGAGGCATAATCCAGAAACCAACTCTCATACATCCCTGAAATAGGGATTACATCATGCAGTTCTTGTTCGTTTTTGTGTCTTTCTCCCATCTAAATTTATGAGTCGATCGCTTATGTGGTATTTTATGCTGCGGTTGATGTTTGGAATATCTTTTACTTTTCTTTTTTAGAGGGTGTTGTTGCTGAATTGAACTTTATCAACTTTTCCCAATCAATGGCTCCTTTTTTATCACAAAAGTCATTGCCAAATTCCGTTGTAAACTTATTTATGATCTGTGAGTATGACTTTAGGAATTCATCATTCTTTTGTTTCGCCTTATGCCCAAGCGGTTCTATGATGTCAATAAAAAGATGGGGATCACCAGAGATAAAATCCCAGAATTGCTGTCCACAATATTTGAAGTAATCCCCTCTATCCGGATTGTTATTTCTTCCATAACAGCAACCATTAACAGCAATAATATTTAGTCTTGAGTTACTTGTTCTTAAAGTCTTTTTGGCAGTCTTGAAGTCGGAAATCATTTTTGAAATCTGACTACTATTGCCCCAATTTGGCCCAGATTTGATATTAACAATATATCGCTTTCCTTCGTTCTCAAATTCTAAGTCAATCCCTACAATTCCTGATTTCTTTCCGCCATAAACCTTACTATTAATGAATATTGCAAGTCCCTCTAACCAATCGCCAAATATGGTTTCTTCATTTGAAGAGATGTGGGCATCTACAAGCCCTCTAACAATTTGCTCCGCCGTCAGTACTTGTTTAGCTTTAAACAAGTAGGGATTCTTTCTTCTCAAAACTTTGGGAAGGCTCAATGTATCAAGGCTGGAAATCCTTTTCTCGTGAAAAATTCTGATGTTATCCTCAACGTACTGCAATACGTCTTTCAGATTTAGCTTTTTCATATTTGGTCTTGGGGTCTAGGAGGTAAGGTTCTACCGGTTGGAGTTTGTTTTTTACCATTTCATAGTATTCCGGTATTATTTCAATGCCTATAGAATGACGCCTCATTTTGTTAGCAACAAAGTTGGTTGTTCCTGACCCCATAAAAGGGTCTAGCACTGTATCACCCTCTTTTGTAAACAGCTTAATAAACCACTCCGGAAGTTCCGCTGGGAACGTAGCACTATGGTTTTTATTGTTGCATTCTGTGGCGAGATGTAAAACATTTGTAGGATAGGTCATATCTCGATTGAGCCAGTTAGAGATATTTTTTCCAAAACCACTGCCCACTTTTGATTCATCTCTTGTCTTATCGGTGTCGCTTAAGTTTTTTAATCTGTTTTTTGCCCAATCACCTATCGGAACCATCACTTCTTCCTGATACATATTAAATTTCTTTTCCTTAGTAAAGTGTAAAAGACGTTCCCAAGAATCTCGAAAGCGGTTGGGCCACTTGCCCGGATAGCAGTTCTTTTTATGCCACATATACTCCTCTGTCCAAAGCCAACCTTGCTTTTTCATTGCAAGAATTAGCTCCATCACATAAGTACTTCTTTCCCCATTAATTACTCGCTCCTTGATGTTAAGAATAAATGAACCGGTTGGTTTAAGCACTTGAAAAAGTCGAGCCGAGATAGGTAGGAACCAAGCAACGTATTTATCAGGATGGATACCTCCATAAGTGTTTTGTCTTTGGTCAGCGTAAGGTGGAGAAGTGAATATTAAATCAACTGAACAGTCATCAATTTTTTCAAGTTCTGATGTGCAATCTCCTAGATATAAATCCGTTTTTGTCTTCATTCTATAAAATTTATCGCTCAGGATTATTTAAAATTATCAATGCGGCAATAACCCCCGGAACCCAACCACATAACCATAATAAAAAGACAATAAAAATAGAACCACATCCTTTACCAATAACTGATAACGGCGGAAAAATAATAGCGAGAAGTACTCTCCAAAAACTCATAATTTTCCTGTTTTAATTTCACAATTACGCAATGTTGGTGTAAACGGCCTGAACATCATCATCTTCTTCAATCTTATCAAGCATTTTCTCTATCTCATCAAGCTGCTCCTCCGAAAACTCTACAGGAGAGGTCGGTATTCTTTTCAATAATGATTTCCTGACCTTAATTCCCAGGTCTTCAATGATCTTAGATAGTTCTCCAAACTGCTTATAATCTGCATAAACATAGAGTATGCCTTCATTTTCTTCTATTTCTTCAAGTCCTCCATCTATCAGTGAAAGCTCGAGTTCTTCAATATCCATCGCATCCGTTTTCTCAAACTCAAAAACTGCCTTTCTGCTAAACATAAATTCCAAAGACCCGGATGAGACAAAACTCCCTCCGGCCTTACTAAAATAAGCCTTCATATTTGCCACAGTGCGTGTAATATTATCAGTGGCCGCTTCTACAAACACCAATACCCCATGAGGGCCTTTCCCTTCATAGGTCACCTCCGTAATATCGGCGGCATCTTTCCCCGAAGCTCGCTTTATGGCATTTTCGATATTGTCCTTCGGCATATTCTCTGCCTTTGCATTTTGGATAGCTGTCCTGAGCTTAGCGTTCATCTCAGGTTCCGGACCTCCCTCTTTTGCTGCAACAGTTATCGCCTTAGCAAGTTTTGGAAACACTCTGCTCATTTTATCCCAACGCTTCTCTTTCGCTGCCCTTCGATATTCAAATGCTCTTCCCATAAAACACTAAATTTATATGTTGCAAATAAAAATGCACCATCTCTAAAATCAAACTGCTTTCTTTTTGAATAGAACGTTAAAAATAACACCCATCAAAACCAATGCCATCCCAGCATAAATGATCAAATCGTAGGTCTCATCGAAGATGACATAACCAAAAGAAAGCGAATAAATGATGCTTATGTAGGAAAGAATAGCGACCTTATTCAGTTCTTCTTGTTGATACGACTTGGTCATAAAAAATTGTGCCGCCTGTGTGCAAAGGCCCACAGCCACCAAAACCAGCCAGTCATATCCATCAGGCTGAACCCATATAAATGATGACCAAATTGCTGATATTGGAAGCATCACAAGAGGAAAATAAAAAATGATCACCAGAGGATGCTCACTGGTCTTTAGTTTGCGGATAAAATTGTAAGCTAACCCCATGAATACGGATGCAACTATCCCCATGAATAAATGAATGGTGTTCATTCTGGTATCAAAGCCCTGGATCACAAGGATGCCCGCAAAACTCAGAGCGAAGAAGAGAAATTGAATAGGCGTTACTCTTTCTCCTACAATAAAAATTCCTATGACCGTCGTGAAAATCGGTGATAAGTATTGTAGCGTGGACGCAGTTGCTAAAGGGATTTGTTGTAAAAGACTAAAGTAGGTGACGAGTGCAATAGCACCTGAAACTCCTCTGCCTAGTAATATAAATTTATTATTCCCCCAAACACTCACCTTTTGCCTTTTGAGGAAATAAAGACTGATTCCAAAAGATATGATGGATCGGAATAGAATAATCTCAATCGCCGGTATGTGAGGAATTAGCTTGACAAATACTTTCATTAACGTGAAAATGAATGAAGCTAAAAGTATGTACAAAATGCTCTGGCTTATCCTCATCAGGAAACAACCATCCCGTCTTTTATTTCCAAAGTTCTATCTGCCATTTCGGCAAACTCCATGTTATGAGTAACAATTACAAAGGTTTGAGATAGCTCCTCTCTTAACTCCAGAAACAAGTTGTGAAGTTGGTCTGTATTTTGGGAGTCCAAATTTCCGGTTGGCTCATCTGCAAAAACAATTGAAGGATTGTTAATTAAAGCCCTGGCTACGGAAACTCGCTGCTGCTCTCCTCCGGAGAGTTCAGAGGGTTTGTGATCCAGTCTCTTATGTAAACCCAGCCTGTCCAATAAACGTTTTGCGTTGATCTTTGCCTCATTGTCTTTTTTTATAAAGGCGGGAATACAGACGTTTTCTAAAGCGGTAAACTCCGGAAGCAGGTTATGAAATTGGAAAACAAAGCCTATCTCCTTATTCCTAAATTGTGAAAGCTTCGTTTTGCCCAAATCTGAGATTTTATGCTGATTGATCGTCAATTCACCACTATCAGGCTCATCCAACGTTCCAAGTATATGCAAGAGCGTACTCTTACCTGCACCCGAGGCACCTACAATACTAACCACCTCCCCTTTTTGGATTTCAACGTGAATCCCTTTTAAAACCGCTAAACCACCATAAGACTTATGAAGATTTTCTGCCTTGAGCATGGCGGTAAAGATATGCTTTTTTCAGGCTTTCAAATTTCTGATTCCAGCAGACAAACAGTGATCCCTGAACTTGTTTGTACGTAATTATTGATTTAGCTTCGCAAAAAAAATTCATGAATATTCACGAATACCAGGCAAAAGAGATTCTTAAATCATACGGAGTCGCCATCCAGGAGGGTATCGTTGCAGATACTCCGGAGAAGGCTAAGGATGCCGCCAGAGAATTACATAAAGAGACAGGAACCGCCTGGTACGTAATTAAAGCTCAGATCCATGCCGGAGGAAGGGGAAAGGGAGAAGTTAAAGAAACTGGGTCTAATGGAGTAGTATTAGCAAAAAGCCCGGAGGAGGTCGCACCCAAGACAAAAGCTATATTGGGAGGCACCCTGGTCACTCACCAAACGGGACCGGAGGGAAAGAAAGTAAACAAAATACTCATCGCCCAAGATGTTTACTACCCTGGAGCGTCTGATCCGCAGGAATATTATTTATCAATTCTCCTAGACAGAGCAACAGGTAAGAATCTAATCATGGCCTCTGTTGAAGGAGGGATGGACATTGAAACGGTCGCTGAAGAGACTCCGGACAAAATTGTGAAGGAGTGGGTAGAACCATCGGTAGGACTTCAGGCGTTCCAAGCCAGAAAAGTGGCTTTTGCACTTGGATTAAGTGGAGACGCATTTAAGGGAATGGTGAAGTTCATCTCTGCTTTGTACAACGCCTACGAAGGAACGGATGCGTCTCAGTTTGAAATTAATCCGGTGCTTAAAACATCAGACAATAAAATACTTGCCGTTGATGCTAAAGTGAATATTGATGACAATGCGCTTTACAGGCATAAAAACATCGCCGAGCTAAGAGACCTCACCGAAGAAGATCCTCTGGAAGTTGAGGCAGGAAAGTCAGGCCTGAACTATGTGAAACTCAATGGAGATGTAGGCTGTATGGTCAATGGTGCGGGACTTGCCATGGCCACAATGGACATCATCAAGCTATCGGGAGGAGAACCGGCAAATTTTCTGGATGTGGGTGGCGGTGCCAATGCGCAGACGGTAGAAGCAGGGTTTAGAATAATCCTGCAAGATCCCAAAGTAAAGGCTATTTTAATTAATATTTTTGGCGGGATCGTAAGATGTGATCGCGTTGCAGAGGGAGTCGTGGAAGCGTATAAAAATATCGGAGAGATCAATGTTCCAATCATTGTCCGCCTTCAGGGCACCAATGCCGAGGAAGGTGCTAGGATCATTGAAAAGTCAGGTCTCAAAGTAACATCTGCAATACTGCTCAAAGATGCTGCTGACAAGGTGAAGAAAATACTAGCTAAGACCTGAGCATTCCTGAAGTTTAGGGATTAATTCGTAACAGTTCCTAATCGTTCATTTTACAGTATAAATTTCCCTAATGAGTAATATTATAAAGAATTATGGCTAGTTCTAATAAACTAATTCAAAAGGTGCGTTATGATTTCAAAAACGACCTAGAAACTAAAAAATTAGAAAAACAAAACCTGGGAAGCTCATTGAAGCAAGAATCTTCGCTACATTAAGAAAACATGGTGCTATGATATCTTACTTCGGAGCAGTCAGTTCCTCAAACGGTGGAACACTTGACTGTGAAAGTTGATACCCAGAACTCTCAGACGATGGACACGCATATATTATGAATGTATTAGTTCATACGAGACCATTCATTGAATTAGTTGGTATGATGCCGGCAGTAATCATTTAGGACTTGACACCATATAGTAATAAATTGTAATCTAATAATAGATGAATATGAATGTGCCTAAGTTCCTTGTAGCAAATCAGGAGGAGACTTGATACTTCTGAGCAATGTCTCCCCTGCATTGACAGCTTCTAGCTTTTCGGAGAAGGAGATTTCTCAAAATGAATTTTAGTGATATTAAATAACTCTTTGTTTATCTAATAAAAAAATTACATCAATCTCATGTTAAAATCTCCATTTTTTGAAAAAAATAATTTTTCTTAACTCAAAACTGTATATCGTGTCAGTTTCTGATTTGAGTTTCTCTTGGGCGAATAATTGCCCTTATCTGTAACAACATGTCCTTACTTTGCAATGAAATAATTTGAGAAATATAAATATTTGAAAAATAAATACCTTTCAAGTTAACCTCACATTTAATGCTCCTTTTTTTGGTTTTAAGCCTCTTTCACAAAAGTTTTTATTTTACAATATTTTTCTCTTTTCACTTTTATTTTGTTTTGGCTCATTAACAAAAAAGGCAAGGTCGTAAAAAGTTCATTTTTGTGGTTTCCGATTATCGTTGTCTTAGTAAGAGCAATATCTTGGTGTTTGAATATGATTCACGGTAATGCAGACGGCTATTCATTTCTATTTTGGCTGGTTTCATATCTCCCTAATTTCTTCCTACCCATTCTAATCATTACTTACAGTGCCCATTTAGATTTTTACAAGATCTACAGGGCATACAAGTTTTTGGTTTACATACAGTCATTCTTACTGGTACTCTCATCCGTCAAATATGGGGTTCATCAGGTGGGCGACCCTGCCGTTGGCACATTAGGTGATGCAAACTTTGTTGCATTTCACGTACTTGTAGTAATTCTTTATGAAATAATCTCTATTAGTGTTAAACTAAACAGAAAGCTAATTTCTACTCGGAAAACGGCGTTAAAATTTCTCGAAATACTCTACTTTTTTATTGTGTTTATAATCCCTGAGTCTACCGCAAATTTTGGATTTCTAATTATCGTTGTTTCTTTGTTCTTATTAAAAGAGTATGTAGTCAGAAGATTAAGTATTGTAAAAATTACCTTAATAGTGGGTATAGCTTTTCTTGGTTTTTTCCCCTTTCGAGTTCAAATCAAATGTCAATTAAGCGTATATCAGGTGCGGTTGATTTAATTTCTGACTTGGATTTTGATAAAACTCCCGCTCTTATAAAATTTAATATATACAAAAAAATCGTTACCGGTGAAATCATAAATGGGGAAAGTTTAATCCTTGGACTTGAACCTTCAACTTTCACTAGCAGGAGTTCGGTTATTAGGATGCCCGAAGAAAGAGTAAACGACTTCTCTCTGAATTTACCCTATTTTAAAAGTGACCACTTTGCAAAGTTTATCTCACCGTTCTACTCATATGTGAGGACAACCGGATTAAGTTATGGCAACTTCTCATCTCCTCAAACTTCTGTAATATCAATAGCTGTTGAGTTGGGCCTTTTGGGCTTATGTATATTTTTCTCTTATTTTTATCTTATCTTCAAAAGAATCAAAAAAATTAACTTATTACCAAAAGATGAGCACCTTCGGAAGTTTGCATTTTATTTCAGTGTGTTCTTCATTATTAATTTACTTCATCTGAACTTTTGGGAATATCCTTTTATGTCGTTTACTTATATTATCTTCACTTTTTTAATTCTCTTTCCCAAAAAAGACTAAGTTAGCTAATTTTACGCTTTATTTAATCTATTAAAAATTAGCAATGTTATCTTACAATGCAATTGGTCAACGATGCCGTGAAAAAAGATTCAACTTTTTTCTGAAACTCCTAAGTAAAATCGAATCTGGTCATTCAATTAAAATCCTCGATATAGGAGGAACTGTAGAGTACTGGAAAAGTATGAATTTCACAGACAGAAAAAATATCCATATAATTCTTTTAAATCTGAAAGAATCCTCAATCGACCTTCCAAACTTTACAAGTGTGATCGGTGATGCCACAAATTTACAAGGGTATAGTCATAATGAATTTGACATTGTGTATTCTAATTCAATTATAGAACATCTGTTTTCATTTGATAATCAAAAGCTTATGGCTGATGAGGTAAGACGAGTTGGAAAGAATTATTTCATTCAGACACCAAATTATTTTTTCCCTATTGAGGCTCACTGGAAGTTCCCATTCTTTCAACATCTTCCTTTTAAGGTCAGAGTTTTTATAGATATGCATTTTTATCCTGCAAACTATTTGGTATATGTTAAACCTATAAGAACCTATGAAAGTGCCGTCTTAAGGGTCAGTGAAGTCAAACTATTAAGCGAAAAAGAAATGAAGTCTTTATTTCCTGAAGGGAAGGTCTACAGAGAAAAGTATCTTGGATTTACAAAATCCATAAGTATGTATTATTTCTCTTAATATGAGGATAGTAAAGACCACCATTTTGTGCATGGAGTTTTGGTGTTTTGAGGATGAGGCGATATGG
>JAPPDO010000293.1:6900-9927 GCA_028821635.1 Ekhidna sp. | reverse complement strand
CGTTCCAGTCGCTGAGGTCTCCGGCAAGAAATGTTTTCATTAAATTATATTCGTCATCATAATATCCTGCAAACATAGATTTCACGCTTGTTACCCCTGAAAGGTCAGGTGCATCTGTCGCATCGATGGTCAGGCTGTCGGAGCCTGCAAAAGCCCCTTCCATAGAACTCCATGCAATGTCTCCCCATTGTTCGACGGTGCATATCTGGCCCCCCGCAGAGGTTGCTGCAACGTTGCCATATTCGTCAATTGAACCAAGTTGGATACGGGGGAAATCTCCGCTGATCGTGATAGTGTGAATACCCTTGGAGGCATACATATGAGTTGTGTCTCCGGTAACGTTACTCGTTGTGGTGCCGTCTCCCCAGTTTACGGTATAATTATAGGTAGAACCGCTTGCTGTAGGGATGGTGATGGTTTCGCCGTCAGCGGTTGTTTCCCATTTGGTGGTGAAGGGGCGGTTACCATCAAGTTGCTGCCGCTGTCGTTCAAGATCGTCTGCTTTGCTGTCATCGCCATTAAAGTCTACGTTTAAAACGGGAAATTGCGAGGCAGTTCCAAAGTCCCAGACTGTGGTCGCATCTGCGGTCCCGTCGGCATCCGGGTCGTTCCATTTTGCAAAAATGCCCGTAAAGCCCGTCGGCGCAAGCAGTGCCGCTCTCGTCTTCGCCTGCACGCCCAGCCTTGCATCGTCTCCGCTGACGGGCTCGCTCGCCGCCTGATAATAACTATAATTCACCGTGCCACTGTTGTCTCCTACCAGATTAGTATAGTCCCGCCCCCTCGCATAGCAGGCGGTGATTGTACCCCTGCTGTCCTGCTCCCCTACCAGATTGCCCACAGTTGCACTACTTCCTCCACTCACAGCACTATTATTTACATAACAGCCACTGATAGTGCCTCTCTGATACCCCACCAGCCCGCCGACTTGGGCATCATCTCCTCCCGTCACCTTTGCATGTGTAATGCCTGTATTCATGATAGTACCTGATACACCCCCAAACAAGCCAGGGAAGTACCCCTCCATTAATAAAAAAACTATCTATTACATTCCCGCCTCCGTCAAATGTCCCGCTAAATGGGTTTGCGTTCGTCCCCACCAGTTCCCATCCTGCACTGCCTGTCCAGTCCGTGTTCACGGTGCCAGAGGCATAACTTCCCGCATTCCTGAAGTTCAAATCTCTTGCCAGTTCATAGCCTGTGTACACATTATTGCTTGAGAGGTTGGGGAAGGCGGTTGCATAGGCTACTCCTGCTGCGCTGAGGTCTGCCTTGTCACCTTTATGATCTACCACTCCATCACTATTCAAGTCCGTAGCGTATGGCGTTTAGCTGTTCGAGGTTGTTGATGGGTATCATCCCCGCGGGCACTATTTCTCCTATCTGTGCGAAGGCTGCCTGCCGTGCGATGTCGTCGTCTTTTTTACCGTCGCCGTTGAAGTCGATATGGAGGATGGGGTACTGGGAGGCGGTTCCGAAGTTCCAGGGGTTATCTGCGCCGGCGTTTCCGTCAATGTTGAGGTTCCAGTTTTCGTAGATGCCTGAGTATGCGGTGGGCAGGCGTAGTTGGGTGGCGGTTTTTCCGCCAAACGTGCTGGGTGTTGCTCTTTGGAAATAACCATTTGTAACCATCGCATTATTTCCAACTCCCAGTAAAAAAGAGTAATCCCTACCTCCCGCATAGCAGGCATTCACGGTGCCATCACCGAACAGTCTCCCGACTAGGCTGCTGCTAGTCCCTCCTGTAACGGTTGTTCCAAAGACATAGCAGGCAGTCGTTGTGTCAGCCTGAAATCCTATTAGGCCACCGGCATTGGCATCAGCTTTTCCCGTGACGGTTCCACCTGACACATAGCAAGCAGTAATGTTTTCTTCACTGCCACTCTGCTGTCCGACCAACCCGCCAATCCGAGAAAAACCTTCTCCATTAATTGTTCGTCCGGTAACATAGCATGCGGTAATCTTATCATCACTAGTCCCGACCAGACCACCTACAACAGTACCGCCAGTCCCTCCGGTACTACTTCCTCCGGAGACATAGCAGTTACTAATTGCACCGTCACTTTGCTGTCCAACCAGACCGCCAACGACATAAGTATATCCTGTAGCAGTACCACCAGAAACATAACAAGCAGTAGTGGTGCCATTCTCCTGATACTCGATCAAACTCCCGACGTACTCATCGCCAACGCTTCTTTGAGCTTCATCCGTATTTATAACATTCGGATTCACCAGTCCCAGGTTTTTAATCGCTGCTCCCGATGTGTAGCCAAATAAGCCTATCCTGCCTCCACCAAATGCGCTCAACACACTGCTGAGAGTGTTACTGTAACCGATATTGTTGCCACCCCCCGATGTAGTTTTTTTGAGATATAAATTAGCTATAGTGTACCCCTTTCCATCAAAGGTGCCTGTAAAAGCGGCATTAACCCTTGAACCAACATAAAACCCTATTCGATCCCATCCAGCACCTGTTGTCCATTTGGGGTTATTTGTGGTGGAATCGTTGTAGTGGGTGCCGTCTTGGAAGTCGAGGTTTTTAGTCAGCATATAGCCTGAATAGGTATTGCTAGCCGACAGGTTCGGGAATGCCGCCTTATAAGCTGTTGAATCGACATCTCGTCTGCCTGTCCGTTTGTGTCCAAGGTCATAGCGCATGGCGTTGAGCTGCTCCAGCGTGCTTATAGGTATCAGCCCGACGGCACGGGGGTCAGATTATCTTTTAATGATGTATCGTCAACAATTGGGATATCTTCCATACTCGGCACTTGAGGAATCAAAAGAGGTTCATCTTGCGCCTGTGCTGACAACATAGTTACTACTGTCAGCAGGGTGAAAAGGGTATTTTTTGTTTTCATGCGTTTATGCGTTTTTGTGTAAGTCGGTTTATCACCCTGATTGAAATAATTTCCCAGGATTATTTTATTTTCAAAAAAATAGGGGGGGGGGGGGGGGGGAGTTTTTTTTTTTTATTATTTTTTTTTGCCGTTAATATTTTTTAACGATAGATATTATTCTTTTTTTTTT
>JAPPDO010000293.1:0-6890 GCA_028821635.1 Ekhidna sp. | reverse complement strand
TTTATTGAGTAGATTATGCAGATGTTCATGACCAACTTTTTTTATATATTATACTTGGGGACGGTGGGGTTGTGGTGGGGTCTGCAGTTTTTATTTTTTATAATTGTTTTTACCCCTGATATTGTTCTAAACAATGATTTCATAACTTGTGTCGTTTATTTTTTAGTTCATGATCTAAAGATCATGTCTTTCATTTAATTACTTAAAATCAAAACCAGGTGAGCGTTAGTCAATAATCCAAACATAATTTGAGATTTTTTTTCAAAAATTTTCTTATTGTCCGAAAAGTCTGATTAGTGCAAAGAATAGGGCAAGCTGACCTACTAAAAAGCCGGCTACCCATTTGATGATGTTTAAGGAGGTGTTTTTTATTTCTTTTTGGAGGTCTGCTTTGATCTCTATGATTTCTTTATGGAGGTCTGCTCTAATTCGTTCGATTTTTACATCCAAAATTCGGATTTCTTTCTGGAGGTTTGCCGTTGCCTTTTCCAAGTCTTGCTTTGAAGCGGGATCGGAGGTGATAAATTCATTCAGAATTTCTACTAGCTCTTCCGATACCGCTTGCTGAAGGCCTTGCTGTTGGAGGCGTTTTGCTGTTTTTAATGTGTCCATTCTATGCCAAGGAAAACAGGTTTGCTTATTCTTTCAAAAATCGAAGTTAAGTAAATATCGGGAATGATCTAAAGAAACGTCTGATTTTTTGTGGAAAATTTCCAGAGGTGCAGCTATTTTGAGGGTGAGGCGGAGTGCCTTTTATCCAAAAAGTTTGATCAGTGTGAAGAATAGGGCAAGCTGGCCTACTAAAAAGCCGGCGACCCATTTGATGATGTTGAGGGAGGTGTTTTTTATTTCTTTTTGGAGGTCTGCTTTGGTCTGTTCGATTTTTACATCCAAACTTCGAATTTCTTTTTGAAGGTCTGCTCTGGTTCGTTCGACTTCTTTTTGAAGGTCTGCCTTTACTTTTTCCAAGTCCTTCTGTAGCACATTTTCCAGCTCTTTCAGGTCTCTCCTGGAAGTAGGATCGGAGGTGGTAAATTCATTCAGAATTTCGGCGAGTTCTTCCGATGCCGCTTGCGGAAGGCCTTGCTGTTGAAGGCGTTTTGCCGTCTTTAAGGTGTCCATTCTATGCCAAGGAAAACAGGTTTGTTTATTCTTTCAAAAATCGAAGTTAAGTAAATATCGAATAATGAGCTAAAAAGCGTCTGATTTTTTGATGAAGGTTTTTTGCGGGTAAGGGTATTTTGAGAGTGAGGCTGTGTGCTTCTTGTTCAAAGAGCTTGCTGGCGACGGGCTAAAAAATAAATCAACAAATAATTACCATGCCGGCACTATTTTTATCATCTTTGTAATAATGAGCATGTTTTGAGAGTCATTGCGAAACGAACGTTGAGAGCGTTTTGGGAACTAAATCCCGACAGCAAGCAACAACTAATGGTTTGGTATTGAGAAGCAAAAAAAGCGGAGTGGAATAGTCCCAACGAAGTCAAAACACAGTATGCTTCAGCGAGTGTCTTAAAAAAGAGCCGCATCGTGTTCAACATTTGTGGGAATAAATACCGATTAATTACAGAAGTCAACTTCCTAAGAAAGTGGGTCTTCATCCGATTTGTAGGCACTCACAAGGAATACAATGACGTAGATGCAAACAATATTTGATATGGAGATTAAGATCATCAAAACGGAACAGGATTACAACCGGGCCTTGAAAAGATTGGAGGAGCTCTTTCATGCCGCAATCAATACGCCTGAGGGTGACGAGGCAGAGCTACTTTCCATTTTAATTGAAAAATACGAAGATGAGCATTACTCAATCGGAATGCCCGATCCGATTGAGGCTGTTAAATTCCGAATGGAGCAAATGGGCATGAAACAAAAGGACTTGGCTGAGGTCATTGGCTTTACCAGTAGGGTCAGTAAAATTCTTAATCGCAGACGCAAACTGACACTAACGATGATCAGAAAATTAAGCAATAAACTAAAAATACCTGCCGAGATTTTGGTTCAGGAATACTAATAGGTATTGACAAAGATTGTCAGATTTAAGATTTGTCTGTTTTTTATTTTCACTTTAAACTCCCTCTCCAAATTTAGTTTGTGAACCGGCCGGGAGGATTACAATCTCATCTCTTGGCAGGGCACCAGCATCCTCAAAATCGCTCACTCCCCAGCAGGTCTACCAAGTGAACCTTGATAAACAGCATACAAACGAATACTGACGTTGTATTTATCTTTAGTTTGCCCCGAACTGTAGTCTCTTAGCTGACGTGTTGGGCTTTCCCATTTAGGTGGAGGATACAAATGATTTGTGCAGCTTAATAGTCAGATGCTACCTAGCAGGTTAGGATACGTTTAGGTCAGGGTCAAATTTGTCCCTCCACGCCAGAATGCCGCCTTCAAGATTTTTCAGGTTGGTGTATCCTTCTCTCTGTTCAAGGAGTTTGATTGCATTGCTGCTGCGCTTGCCTGATCTACAGTGCATGATCACATTGCCTTCTCTCGGGATTTTATCCAGCTGCTCCAAAATTTCTCCGAGTGGAATAGACACCCCTTCAAGGTTAGCGGCTTCATATTCATGCGTTTCGCGAACATCTATTAGTGTGAAGTCTTCACCGTTGTCTTTTAATGTTTTGAGTTCTTCAACAGTTATATTTTGCATGGTTATGATATTTGTTGGCTTAATAAAAATTTTAGCAGGCCATTAGTTCCATCATCATATTATTTTCTGCTTAAAAAGATGCTAACGCTGATGCGATAGCTCTTTTACACACTCAACAAAGTATTTCACTTTCTCCGGATCTGTATCGGGATATATGCCATGTCCTAAATTCGCTATATGGGGATGGCCCTCAAACGCATGAAGCATCTTTTTTACTTCCGTTTTTATTGAATGATCATCAGCATAGAAGACACAGGGATCGAGATTTCCCTGAAGTGTTTTGTTTGGCAGCTTTCTTTTCGCTTTTTTCGGGTTCATATTCCAGTCTAACCCCACTGTTTGACAGCTTAATGTGTTTATCTCTTCCATTGCCCACCATGCTCCCTTTGCAAAGACCGTAACAGGGACTTCCGAGATCGCATCACATATTTTTGAAATGTATTCTAAGCCGAACCGAGTGTAATGGTCAGGAGGCAGAATGCCTGCCCAAGAATCAAAGATTTGAACCATCTCGGCCCCTGCCTGAATTTGATGTTTTAAATAACCAATCGTTGATTCGGTAATCATTCCCAATAACTGATCGGCCATTGCGGCATTGGTGTAAAGCAGTCGTCTTGCCTTGGAAAAGGTCTTGCTGCCACCGCCTTCTACCATGTATGAAAAGATGGTCCATGGAGCTCCGGCAAACCCGATGATTGGCACACGCCCGTCCAATTTGTTTTTGGTGATTTCGATGGCTTTATATACATAATTGCGCTTGTCCGGATCTCCTGTTTCTATCTTTAGAAGGTCACTTTGCGAATGAATGGTTTGGGGGAAGTAAGGTCCTTTTTTTTCTACCATTTCATAGGTAAGCCCCATCGCCTCGGGTATCACTAAGATGTCGGAAAAGATGATAGCCGCATCTACACCCAGAATATCTACAGGTTGAATCGTCACCTCTGCCGCCAACTCGGGGGTTTTCACCAGTTCTTTAAAACCTGATAAACGATCACGTACTGCTCGATATTCCGGTAGGATTCTTCCCGCCTGTCTCATAATCCATACCGGCGTTCTTTCCGTCTTCCCACCTCGAGCGGCTCTTAGGATGAGATCATTTTTTAGTGACATAAAAGTAAAATTAGCGACTTAGATACAGAGAGTTACCTCTGTTCGTGATTCTAATGCGTATCTTTGAAAGATGTCTGTATTATTTGACAGTTTTGAATCCTGGAAAAGAGCATGTAAGGAAAGCAAACTCACTCTTTTTAAACCAGTACTGGATTTTGAGGTTTCCCAAAAAGGGAGGACGGAGGCAGAAATCTGGGATGGCTTGAGGCAAGCCTATCAGGTGATGCGGGAGGCAGTAGATACCGGATTAAATGAGGAGATGACCTCGCATTCGGGCCTGATAAATAATGGGGCGAAGCGAGTTTCACAACTTCGCACCTCAGTATTATCTCCTGAATTTCAAAAATTGGTAGCAAGGGCTTTGGCTGCGAAAGAGGTTAATTCCTGCATGGGAAGGGTGGTGGCTGCCCCTACTGCGGGTGCGAGCGGCATTCTTCCCGGGACGCTTTACACACTTCAGGAGATTCACAACATTAAAGATCGAGAAATTCATGAGACCCTCCTGATAGGAGCAGGTGTGGCGTTGATTTTGGAGAAGAGAGCATCCATCGCCGGCTCTGTCGGCGGCTGTCAGGCAGAGACCGGAGCGGCAGGTGCTATGGCTGCTGCCGGCATTGTCTATTGTCTTGGAGGGAATATTGATCAGGTATTTAATGCAGTAGCTATCACCATCCAGTGTATGCTAGGTTTAGTATGTGATCCGGTTGCGGGCCTTGTAGAAATCCCGTGCGTCGTGAGAAATGCAAGTGCCGCAGCTATCGCCAATGCCTCCGCTCAGATTGCACTTGCGGATGTGAGTTCGGTAATTCCTGTTGATGAGTGCGTGGATGCAATGGGAGAGGTAGGACAAAGTATGGAGAAGAGATACAAAGAGACTGCGCTGGGAGGGCTGGCAGCGACACCTACAGGTAAAGCCATCTCGAGACGAGTATTGATCAAAGACATTGAAGTGATGGATGAAGAGGAGAAGAATTAAATAACCCCCCCTATCAGCCAAAAAGCATACTTTACTATTGTAGACAGGATCGCACTCCATCCGATAGCACTTATCCACATCCATCTGATCAATTTTTTCTTATTCGTTTCAAAGAGATTACTCAAAAGACCGCCCAAAGGAGGCGACAGGAGCAACGGTGTGAGAAGGCACACTCCTATCAATCCGTATCTTCTCCAGATTCTGACAAATTTTCGACTTCTATTAGTGAATACTTTCGGACTTCCTCGGAACCTCAAAGCAAACCTTCTGATATTAGAACCAAAAAATGTAAATAAGTAAACCGTTGTCATCATCCCTAATGCAGTCAAAGGAATGATTGCGATCAGATGCAAATCATTCGCAACACCAAAAGCAGGGCCGAAAATAAATTTGAACCCGCTCAAAAAGTAAACAGTAACATATTTGAAAATGGTGGACATATTATTCCTGCGAACTTAGCGATACTCTTTCTGTTCTTATTCTCCAAAAGTTATTTAGCACTTATCTTTGATGCCTTTACCAATTTAGAGCCATGCTTAACATTGTTTTGTTTGGTCCGCCGGGAGCAGGGAAAGGGACCCAAAGTCGTAAAATAATAGACAAGTACTCGTTAGTTCACATCTCTACCGGCGATCTTTTCAGAAAGCATACGAGTGAGAATAGTGCTTTGGGTCAGTTGGCAAAGCGTTATATGGATTCCGGCGATCTTGTCCCCGATGATGTCGTAATCAGCATGGTGGAGGATAAGATTCGGGAAAATCTTAATCTCAATGGGTTCATATTTGACGGATTCCCAAGAACGGTGAATCAGGCTGATGCGTTAGATAGTATGCTAGCGAAGCATGACTTATCAATCTCAGGGGTAATTGCCCTGGAAGTGCCGAAAGAAGAGCTGAAAAGTCGTATTAAAGCAAGAGCCAAAACCTCCGGACGAGCCGATGACCAAGCCGATGGGGAGATCAATAATCGAATAGCGGTTTATAATAATAAAACTGCACCTGTAGCCGAATATTACAAAAAACAAGACAAGTTTACCGCCGTGAATGGAGTGGGGTCTGTTCATTCGATTTTTGCTTTTATCACAGAAAAAATTGCCTCTTTCTAGGCCTCCAACCCAATGGGACCCAACTTTATAGATTATGTAAAATTTTATGCAAAATCAGGTAATGGAGGGGCTGGGGACGTGCATTTCAGGCGAGAGAAATTTGTTCCCAAAGGGGGGCCGGACGGCGGCGACGGCGGCAGCGGAGGAAGTATAATCCTGCAAGGCAATAGCCAACTCCGGACATTGATTCACCTTAAATACATGAAACACGTTAAGGCAGAGAATGGCGGAAATGGGGAAGGAGGAAGGTGTTTTGGAAAGAATGGAGAAAATATTACTCTGGAAGTACCCATCGGCACCGTTGCCATGAATGCTGACAGCGGAGAGAAACTCCTGGAAATTTTAAACGATCAGGAGCAGAAAGTCCTGCTCTCCGGAGGCAAAGGCGGACTGGGTAACGTTCATTTTAAGTCAGCAACTAATCAAGCTCCTCGTTATGCTCAGCCCGGCATTGAAGGTGTAGAAAATAGTATTATTTTAGAACTTAAACTGCTGGCAGACATCGGTTTGGTAGGCTTCCCGAATGCAGGTAAATCAACATTGCTTTCTGTCGTTTCCGCAGCAAAACCCGAAATAGCAGATTATCCTTTTACTACGCTAGTACCCAATCTGGGAGTTGTGAAATATGGAGATTACCAATCTTTTACCATAGCTGACATCCCCGGAATCATTGAAGGAGCGGCTGAGGGGAAGGGCCTTGGCAATCGATTCCTCCGTCATATTGAGCGTAATTCTATTTTATTATTCATGATCCCATCCGACGCTTCTGATGTAAGAAAAGAGTTTCAGATTTTAACCAACGAATTGAATAAACATAATCCTGAGTTGATGGATAAAGATAGGTTGTTGGCTATCACTAAGTCGGACTTACTGGACGAAGAACTCACGAAAGAGTTAAAAGAGCAAACTTCGGACATCAAAACAGTATTTATTTCGTCTGTCACTAATATTGGGATTCAGGAGCTTAAAGATGAACTATGGAAGCTCTTAAATTAAAACTGACAGATTGACACCATTGAGTGCGATGGCAAAGAAATTGTCAT
>JAPPDO010000397.1 GCA_028821635.1 Ekhidna sp. | reverse complement strand
TTTTTTTTTTATTTTTCTTTTCTTCGGGTGTGATTTGTCTTGAACAGGATTTATTTGATTTTTAGGATCGCCATGATTTTTATTTTTGTTTGTATCATGTCTTCGCTGACCAAACTACTAACGATTTAAATCCAAAGGGCACAAAGAAGCCACAAAAGGCACAGAGGGATGATGGAAAAGCGAGCTTAAAAGCGTGATGGAGTATTATTTGTATTATGCTTTTACTATCAGACCTCCTGATACTACGCTATCAGACCTCCTGATACTATGCTATCAGCCTTCCTGATACTATGCTATCAGCCTTCCTGATACTATGCTATCAGCCTTTCTGACACTATGTTATCAGCCTTCCTGACACTATGCTATCAGCCTTCCTGATACTACGCTATCAGACCTCCTGATACTATGCTATTAGCCTTCCTGATGCTATGCTGTTGCATTTTTCTAGTGTATGTAGTAGAACTCATCTAACGTGTAGTTTGTAACCTGCTCAGGATGATTTGTCCTACTTTAGAGCGAGGCGAGACTTCCCTCATACTTTTTTACTTCTACCCCAAACTTTCTTAGGAAGTCTACGCCCTCATCACTGCTGATTCCTTTATACTCAGCATAAGATTTGAGAAAGATCACTGTTTTAATTTTCATGGTGTAGATGATTCTGGCACAAGCAATACATGGAGACAGGGTTACGTAAAGCGTGGCACCTTTTACCTCAATCTTATTTTGGACGGCATAGAGGATTGCATTTTGCTCTGCATGGAGTGCTAGCGAGCAACTGCCTTTAGAATCTCTCGGACATCCCGTTTCGGGCCATTCTTCATCGCAGTTGTGGGTACCGGCAGGAGGCCCATTGTAGCCAACAGAGATAATGCGTGTGTCCTTGGTGAGCACGGCTCCAACATGACGCTTAATGCAATGCGATCGCTTAGCTATATCAATGGCAAGTGTCATGAAAATGTCATCAAACCGTGGCTTTTCCATATAAGTGAAGTTACAGGATATCAGGGAGATAAATGCTTGAAATTTGATTATATGTTCTTCAAATTTAACCTAACTAACAAACCGGTTTAATTATTATTTTGCAAATTCGGTTAATGTAAATATAATAAAGTGGGCTATATGGTAGCCAATTTCAGCTAATTCTGCCCCAGTTCACTACACTCTGATTGAGTGAATTAATATGATTTTTGATCGGTCTGTTTTCTTCTCTGCTTAGTTCAGGGTCCGTCTTCAGGATGTTTCGGGCGGCGACTCTTGCGGTTTTTAATACTTCTCCGTCCTTCACTAAATCAGCGACTAACAAATCCAGTGCTCCGCTTTGTCGGGTGCCCGTCAGGTCTCCCGGCCCTCGCAGTTCCAGGTCTACCTCTGCGATTTTGAAGCCATCAGTGGTGTTTACCATTGTGCTGAGCCGTGTCTTTGCTTCTTTGCTCAATTTCAGTCCGGTCATTAGCACACAATGACTCTGGTCGGCCCCACGCCCTACCCTTCCCCTAAGTTGGTGCAATTGAGAGAGCCCAAAACGTTCGGCATTTTCTATGGCCATGATGGTTGCGTTTGGCACGTTTACTCCTACCTCAATAACGGTAGTGGCTACCATGATTTTAGTTTCTCCTTTCACAAACCGCTGCATTTCCCACTCTTTATCCTCAGCCTTCATCCTTCCATGAACGATTGAAATCGGATAGTTTTGAAATCGGCGTGATATGCTTTCGTATCCATCCATCAGGTCTTTATAGTCCAGTGCTGCCGACTCTTCAATTAAAGGGTAAACGATGTAAGCCTGATGCCCTTTTTCAATTTCCCTTTCCAGAAAGCCAAACATTGCCAGTCGCCTCTTCTCCCGATAATGTATGGTTTTGATTGGTTTTCTTCCTTTTGGAAGCTCATCTATGATGGAAATATCCAAGTCTCCGTAGAGCGTCATGGCAAGGGTGCGCGGAATCGGAGTGGCCGTCATGACCAAAACATGAGGATAAAAATCTTTCGTCTTGGTCCATAGCTTAGCCCTTTGAGCCACGCCAAATCTGTGTTGTTCATCAATTACGGCAAGTCCAAGATTCTTAAATTTCACTTTATCTTCAAGCAGGGCATGTGTTCCTACCAGCATTGAAATTACTCCGGACATGAGTCCTTCATGAATTATCTTTCGTTCGGATTTTGGAGTAGAGCCGGTGAGCCGGGCAATATGAATGCCAATGAGACGAGCTTGAATACGGAGTTCCTTAAAGTGCTGCTCTGCTAAAATCTCTGTGGGGGCCATAAAAGCACACTGATATCCGGAGCCTATCGCAATCAACATGGCTAAAAATGCCACCATCGTCTTTCCGCTGCCTACATCTCCCTGGACAAGTCGGTTCATTTGATGGCCGGACCGAAAGTCAGCGTAGATTTCTTTTACTACTCTCTTTTGTGCTTTTGTCAATTCAAATGGCAGGTGTTTTTCATAAAACTTATTGAGCAGGTCGCTTTTGTTTAAGCTGGCACCTTTAAATTTTTCAGTGCGAGCGATTTTCAGCTTGATCAGCCGTAACTGCACAAAAAATAACTCTTCAAATTTCATACGATTTTGTGCTTGAAGAAGCTGTTGAGACGTTTTGGGGAAATGGATAGCCGCCACAGCCGCCTTTTTGTTAATGAAGTTAAATTGTCGAATAAGTGAATCAGGGAGTGTCTCTTCAATGTGCTCTATGGCTTCTGTCAAAAGGATTTTTATTACTTTAGAAAAGAATCTGCTTTCCAGCCCCTTCTTTTTCATTTTTTCCGTAGAATGATAGATTGGTTGTAGATAGCCTTCTGTTGTGTTTTTTTCAGTTTGTACTTCCACCTCCGGATGGGCAATGTTGAACTTGCCATTATACAAAGTGGCTTTTCCAAAGGCTACATATTTTACGCCAGTGCTTAGACTTTTATGTATCCACTGTATGCCCCTGAACCAAACCATTTCTATGGTGCCGGTCTCGTCAGCGAATGTCCCGACGAGTCTCATCTTTCTTCCGATGCCAACAATTCTGAAAGACCTGAACTCTCCTATGAGTTGGACATAGGGAAGGTTTGGCATCAGTTCGTTGATGGAGTAAAACTTGGATCGATCCTCGTGCCTGAAGGGATAATGCTGGAGAAGGTCACCAAACGTGAAAATCTGTAATTCTTTATTTAAGGTCTCTGCTCGCTGAGGGCCTACACCTTTAAGATATTCAACTGAACGATCAAAGAAAGGGTGCATGTAGCGAAGTTAATCCCGCCACTCTAAACTGGTGATCATACGAAGTATGTCTTGCTTCAGGTAATCAATCACCGGTGCCAGTGAATCGTTTTTAGTGGCAGTCTTAAAATATAATGCCCCACGTATGAAGTGGCTGGTGCTGTCTTTGTCTGTCATGTGGAACTGAACCTGCGTAGGAACCTGACCTTCCAACTCCGTGAAAGAGGCATACAGCCCATTGGGGAGTTCAATTATTTTTTCTTCAATAGCATACGCCTTGATATTATGTTGAGAAGTCAATTTATATGAATCACTCAAAAATTCTCCTATGACTGAGCCGGTGACCGGTTTGTAGGTAATCTGAATGGAAGCATCAAAATAAGGGTAATAAAGGTTAATCCAGTAGCGTTCGCTAATCCAACTTGAATCTCTAAAAAGTTTTGCATGTTTAGAGTATTCAAATGAATATGGAAATGAGTCAGGGAGGAGTTGATAACTAAAATCCGGCAGATCAATCCGATTATACCCTTTTGGTTTTGGGAGATAATTGTCCCCACATCCCATCAAAAATGCCGCCAGAATAAAACTTGAACTTTTAATCTTCAAACTTTCCAGTGTGACTCTTTTCAGGTGTGATGTGGACTCTTAGCCTTTTGATTCGTCTCAAGTCAACGGCAACCACAGTAAAAACAAA
The DNA here is from genome assembly GCA_028821635.1 of Ekhidna sp. Classification (GTDB taxonomy): domain Bacteria; phylum Bacteroidota; class Bacteroidia; order Cytophagales; family Cyclobacteriaceae; genus Ekhidna. Next base: position 6,081 of record JAPPDO010000397.1, on the reverse strand, counting down.
ACGCTGATAGCTTATTTTTTCTCCTACGCCGGGCAGCTTGGAATTCAACTCCAGAATGAGTCCGCCCAACGATTCTGATTCGCCTTTTACCTGATCAAAAGTTGTAATGTCGGAATGAGTGATTTTGCAAAAATCGTTAAGCGATGTCTTGCCTTCAAAGATGTAGGTGTTATTATCCAGTTTATTGTATGCCACCTCTTGATCATCGTCAAACTCATCATTAATTTCCCCTACAATCTCTTCAATTACGTCCTCCATAGTAACAAGTCCGGAGGTTCCTCCATATTCGTTGATTACTACTGCAATGTGAACTTGCTTTTTCTGAAAGTCCTTAAACAAATCATCAATTTTCTTGCTTTCCGGCACGAAAAGGACAGGTCTTAAAAGCTCTTGCCATCTGAAGTCTTCCTCCTTATCAAGGTGAGGAAGCAAATCTTTGATGTAAAGAATTCCTTCTATTTTATCTATCGTCTCTGAAAAAATTGGAATCCGTGAATAACCGTTCTTATTAATTTGATTCATCAATTCATGAAAATCCGTCTCTTTATCGTAAGCCGTAATATCCATACGTGATTTCATGATCTGTTTTACTGAGAGTGTCCCAAAGTTTACGATGCCTTTAAGCATACCCTTCTCCTTTTCTGTCACTTCTTCCTTTTCCACCGAGATTTCGAGTGCTTGATTTATCTCTTCAACCGAAAGATTATATCCTTTTTTCTCCACTCTTTGCTCAACGAGTTTTGTGACAGACATTAAAAACCAGGAAACCGGTTTAAGAATCTTATACGAAAACAGTAATAATCTGGAAGTGACTATGGCAAAAGAAATACTATTGTGATTGGCATAAACTTTAGGAATAATTTCTCCAAAAAATATAATAAGGGCAGTAATTATAGTGGTAAGCGAAGCAATTATTACTCCTGCTTCCCTCTGATCACCCATAATTTGCCAGGCGGCATAAGTAGCTATTGTGATTATGAAAATGTTGACAAGGTTATTGAGAATTAATATCGTAGCGAGTAATCTTTTTGGATGATGCAAAAGCCTTGATATTCTTTTTTCATTCAAATCATCGGAGACATTAAAGTCTCGAATCTGATTATGGGTAAATGAAAAAAAGGCTACTTCTGAGCCGGAAATTAGCCCTGAAAGGAATAATAGTGCTATGATGACTAGCCCAACAACGATGAAGAGTGAGGGCTCTCCTGCCATTGCAACTGCTAAGTAGAAGGGGAGAGGGTCTTCAGGCGTTGCTTCCAAGAATCAGGTATTAAGTTTAAAATGGGAGATCGTCAGTAGCATCATCCGTCGTTATATCTGATGACTGTGTGTCGGCGGGTGGTGCACTGTAATCTCTTTGCTGCATACCACCACTCTCGGCAGTGGCCGATCTTCCACTCAACATTGTCATGTTATCCCCTACTACCTCAATGGTATATCTTGTCACTCCATCTTTCTCCCAAGACCTTGTTCTAAGTTTTCCTTCAACATATATCATGTCTCCCTTTTTCACATACTTCTCTGCAACTTCGGCGAGTCCTCTCCATAGCACTACATTATGCCACTCTGTTTGTTCTCTCTTTTCGCCGGTTTGGCGATCCTTATACGTTTCGGAAGTGGCCATTGAAAAATTGGCAACAGTAGCACCACTTTCAAGATGCCTTACTTCGGGGTCTCTACCCAACCTTCCTACTAGAATAACTTTATTAATTCCTGACATACTTTTAGTTTATTTAATTTTTACCTTTTCGAGATAATTCACAATTAATTTAGATTTAGGCAAATCTAATAATTCTTTAATAGAAAATGACATCAAATTAGTTTTTTGGATAATTGAATTATATTGTCTTTCAGAAATCTCAATTTCAAAGAACCTGGCCATGATTTTTTGATGGCTAAGTATATGTTTAGCTTCTTTGGTTTTCTCATTGATGTTTAGGGGGCCTTTTAACTCTAGTTCTAGTGTGAGTTTATTCGTCAATTCGCCTTCGCCCAGTGCTCCCTCTATTAAATAAAAGTCGTAAAGTCCCTGCCAAATATCCTTGGATTCCCTGTGCTTGAGTAGGAAATGATTATCCCATGAAAAAACCACGTAGTTAAAATACCTGATTGAGACCTTGACTTTTTTTATCTTTATTGGGAGTTCTTTTTGCATTGACTTTGAGAAAGCATAGCAACTTTTTTGAAAGGCGCATTTCAAACATTTAGGTTGAGGTGAGCAAATGGTAGCCCCGAATTCCATCATGGCCTGATTAAAAACTCCGGGTTGGTTTCTATCAATGACCCTTCGAAGGTACTTCTCAAAGATATTTCTTGCTTTTGAGGAGGAGATGTTCTCTTTAATTCCAAAATATCGGGAAGAAAAGCGAAAGACATTTCCATCTACGACGGGTATGGCCTCATTAAAACATATTGAAGCAATAGCAGCGGCAGTGTATCGGCCAACACCTTTTAAGGTTAGCATTTCCCTGTAGGTTTTTGGGAATTCCCCCCCCAACTCTTTGCTTATATGCCCGGCTGTTAAGAGCAAGTTTCTGGCTCGAGAATAATAGCCTAAGCCCTGCCACAATCTAAGCACTTTATCCTCTGTTGCATTTGCAAGGTCATGAACAGAAGGAAATTCCTTCATGAACCGCTCCCAATAAGGCAGACCTTGTTCCACTCGTGTTTGCTGTAGTATAATTTCAGAAAGCCAGATTGGATACGGGTCCTTCGTTTCTCGCCAGGGTAATTCTCTCTTTTTCTCTGTATACCAACTAATTAGTCTTTTGGCAAAGTGCATCAAACTGAATGAGCTATTATTTTCCCGATTTCTTTTTATTATGGAAGGATAAAATTAATTTTAACCGCTCAATACATACATTTACCTAAAAATCAGACAGTTGTGACAAAAGCGGACATAATAAATGAAATATCTGACAAAACAGGAATTGATAAAGCAGACGTGCAGGCATCAGTAGAGGCATTTTTTACCACTATAAAAACAAACATGGCTAACGGAAGGAATGTTTATGTCAGAGGTTTTGGAAGCTTTGTAAATAAAAAGCGAGCGAAGAAGATTGCCAGAAACATATCTAAAAATACTGCAATCGTAATAGAAGAGCACTATGTTCCATCTTTCAGACCATCGAAATTTTTTATTGAAAAGATAAAAAGGAGCCGTAAAATCAACTAGTGAATAAATTACAGATCATCCTGTCACTTGCGGCCGTCGGGTTGGCAGTGTTACTTTTTCAGCTTCCAAGAAGTGTGGTGGAGAATGAACAACTTCAGAAAGTGACCGCAACCTCTACACATTCAATGGAAATTCCGGAAAAGATTCAGAAAGAAATTATCGAAATAAAAACCCTATTAAAAAGAGAACAAAGTATTGATAAAAAGTCTAACTTTGCATTTTCTTTAGCGAAAAAATATTCGGACTATGGAGTGCTGGATAGCGCAACGGTTTATGCGGATCGTATAGAAAAATGGGAAGGAGAAACCTCAGAAAAAGCTGTAGAAATATACTTTACTGCTTATGAGAGGTCCTCATCCGTAGCCGAAGGTGTAAAATTTGCAAGAAAAGCTGAGCGAATTTTACTGAAATTGTTGGAAAAGGATTCAACAAACTTGTTTTTGAAAAACCGTCTGGCTATGACACTTGTAGCATCGGATAATCCCATGGTCGGAATTAATATGCTGCGTGAAGTAGTTGCAGTAGATCCTGACAACAGGCAGGCGATGCTAAATCTAGGACTACTAGCAATTCAAAGCGGACAATTTAAAAGAGCAAAAGAAAGATTTGAAACCTTAGTATCCTTGGACCCTGCGGATAATGAATCAAAACTTTATCTGGCAGTGACAATGATGGAAACAAATAAATCAAATCAGGCACGCCTGCTGTTGGAAGAAATCCTGGCGGATAAAGATTCAATCCCAGCTATCAAAATGATGGCTAATGATTATCTTAATTCGCTATAAAATATTTGAGAACTTTAAAAAATTAGAAAAATATGCCTTGCGGTAAAAAAAGAAAGAGACATAAAATCTCTACACACAAAAGAAAAAAGAGACTTAGAAAAAATAGACATAAGAAAAAGTAATTAGGCACTAAATAAGTATTCGCTATGAGTAGTAATGAATTAATCATTAACTCAATTCGTGGAGGATGTCGAATAGCACTACTTAAAGATAGAAGGCTCGTAGAGTTTCACCAGGATGACGGAGGTCATTCTTTTAACGTTGGTGACATTTATTTGGGTTCGGTAAAGAAAGTTGTTGAAGGATTAAATGCCGCTTTTATTGACCTAGGATACGAAAAAGATGCCTTCCTTCATTATTTAGATTTAGGACCACAGGTACAGTCTCTTAACAAATTTACGAAGCTTACCCTGACGAGGAAGCATCATAGTACCCGACTAATAGGCTTTAAAACGGAGTCTGATATTAATAAGTCGGGTAAAATAAGCCAAGTCCTTACAAAAGGACAAAAAATATTGGTTCAAATTGTTAAGGAGCCTATTTCCACAAAAGGTCCCCGACTTTCCTGCGAATTGTCATTAGCCGGTAGATACCTGGTGATGGTGCCGTTTTCTAATACGGTAAATGTATCAAAGAAAATAGCCGACGTCAATGAGCGAAAACGTCTTCAGCGGCTCATTAGCTCCATAAAGCCCGAAGGCTTTGGTGTGATCATCAGGACCGTTGCTCAGGGAAAGGATGTGAAGGAACTAGATACTGACCTCCGAACCCTAGTGGAAAAATGGGATCAGGGGATGAAGGCACTCGCTAAAGCCAGACCCAAAGAGAAGATTATTGGAGAAGTAATGCGGACTAACTCTATTCTGAGAGATGTACTCAACGAAAGCTTCGATAATATATTAGTTGATAGTAGAGAATTGTATCAGGAGGTAAAGTCTTTCGTTAAAAGCATTGCCCCTGATAAAGAAAAGATCATTAAGCACTACACCGGAAGGTCTAAAATTTTTGAAGCCACCGGAGTAGAAAAACAACTGAAAACATCTTTTGGACAGTCCGTTAGTATGATTAACGGAGGCTATCTAATCATTGATCATACGGAAGCCCTTCACGTCATTGATGTGAATAGCGGGAATAAGTCCAACAAGGAGGATAATCAGGAGGACACGGCCCTTATGATAAATATTAGTGCAGCGGATGAGGTAGCACGCCAGTTGAGGCTTAGGGACATGGGAGGCATCATCGTCGTTGATTTTATTGACATGCGTAAAATAGAAAACAAAAAGAAACTCCATGCCAAGATGAAGGAAGCGATGAAAGACGACCGTTCAAAACATGCCATACTGCCGCTCTCCAAATTCGGATTGATGGAGATTACCCGACAGCGAGTAAGACCGGAGATGAACATTACCACAAGGGAGATATGTCCATCTTGTAACGGAACAGGTAAAATCTCCGCTTCTATCCAGATAGCAGATCAGATTGAAAATGCAATGACTTACATCTTTGAATCCCGAAATGAGAGGAAGTTTACTATAGCAGTACATCCGTATTTATACACCTATTTTACCGCAGGAATCTTCTCAAGGAGAGTCAAGTGGTTTTTAAAGTATTTCAGGTGGGTAACACTCGTCGAAGATAGCTCTAAAGCACTAACCGAATATGAAATTTTAAATACAAAAGGTGAGCCAATACCAGTCCTAAATACTTAGCCATAGATTTGATTCTTTGAGTTTATCGTCTAAATTGTCAGATATTAGGCAATCAGGTATATGAAAAAACTGCTGTTTATAGCACTTCTGTCAGGGTTTTTTGCTTCTCCAGTGTACTCCCAATTATTGGAGGACACCGACAGAAAGCTCAAAAATGCTAAAGTAGAAAAGAATGGATTCCTATTTTTTAGCGGTAAGAAAAAGATAAAAAGTAGTGATGGAATCTCATCAGGAAAATTCAGGAAAAGTAGGCTGTCCTCAAGATATGCAGGCACTCGATCTCCTTTCAAATCGAACAAAAAAACTTCCCCGAGATACAGTTCGGGAGATAATCCATTCAGGGGGGCCGATTACAAAATCACTACTCAGTATTCTCCGGGAAGTCCTTTCAGCAGAAACAGGTATCACATTC
>JAPPDO010000274.1:1659-10008 GCA_028821635.1 Ekhidna sp. | reverse complement strand
CTTTCAAATACCTCTTTCTCCTGACATTCAGCCCTTAGCTCTACTCCGTCAATATTACCCCAAACGGCTACTGTAGGCTTGAATCTTCGAAAAGTTTCCAGCACTTCCATGGTACCTATATCTCCTGCATGCCAAACCTCATCCACATTTTTAAAGTATTCAAAAACACTGGCATCCGTGAATCCATGGGTGTCTGAAATCAATCCAATCTTCATAAAATTTTAATTTTAAATTCCGAGTTATCCATTAAACATAATTTAATATGAAAATTGACTTGAATTTCTCTGCTATCGTTTCTAAAATTGCATCGTTTTTTTGAAACTTGATATTAATGGCAATTGTAGTAGAGAATATTATTAAAAAATACGGGGTTCAAAAGGCAGTCAATAATATTTCATTTGAAATCAACACAGGAGAGGTTGTTGGCTTTTTAGGACCAAACGGTGCGGGAAAAAGCACCACGATGAAGATGATTACATGTTTCATGGCACCAACATCCGGTGATTTGACTGTTGAAGGAGCCTCTATCTTGTCAAATCCCAAAGAAGTAAAGAGGAAAATCGGTTATCTTCCTGAACACAATCCACTTTATCTGGATATGCCTATCATTGATTATTTACGATTCAGTGCAGAGGTACAAGGCGTAAAAAAGTCAGTTATCCCCTCAAGGATTGGGATGATGATTGATCGCTGTGGACTTGATGCAGAGAAGCATAAAAATATTGGGGAACTATCTAAGGGATACCGCCAAAGGGTGGGTTTGGCCCAAGCAATGATTCATGATCCCGAGGTGTTGGTCTTAGATGAGCCTACCACAGGGCTGGACCCGAATCAAATTGTTGAGATTAGAAAGTTGATCAAAGATTTGGGTAAAGAAAAAACGGTAATCCTAAGTTCCCACATTCTCTCAGAAGTTGAGGCTACCTGCGACCGAATCCTCATAATTAATAAAGGGAGAATAGTAGCTGATGGTTCTTCAGAGACACTGCGTCAGCAGGCACAGGGGCAAGAAGTGCTTACCATAAATATTGATTCAACAAGTAAGAGTATTGAGAAAGAACTTAGAGGGTTGAAAACGGTAGAAAAGGTGAGTCCCGTTGAAGGAAAGCAGAACTGGTTCACTGTTCAAAGCAAACCGGAATTAAGCTCAAGAAAAGAAATATTTAATTTATGTGTATCCAAAAAATGGTGTTTAATGGAAATGACAGGCATTGAGACCCGTCTGGAGGATGTATTTAGAAATTTAACTAACTAAACGATGAGTAAAATCTGGATAATCACTAAAAGAGAACTGTCGGGATTTTTTGATTCCCTTATCGCCTACGTAATGATCATTCTTTTCCTTGGATTGAGCGGTTCATTTACATGGCTTTTCGGTACCAATGTTTTCATGCTTGGACAGGCGAGCTTGTCTGTTTTTTACAGTATCGCATTTTGGTCTTTATTTTTCTTTATACCGGCAATCACTATGAGAATGATTGCAGAAGAGAATAAGTCAGGAACTATAGAACTACTTATCACAAAGGCAGTTTCGGACGAGCAGATCGTGACAGGTAAGTTTCTTGCGTGTCTCATTCTTGTGTTGATTGCACTGCTGTGTACGGTGCCGTATTACATCACAGTAAGCCAACTTGGCAATGTAGATGATGGCGGAGTTATTGGGGGCTACTTGGGAATGACCTTGTTAGCAGCCAGCTACATAAGCATAGGTTTATTTGCCAGCAGCCTAACCCAAAATCAGATAGTGGCATTTCTGATTGCGCTTTTTATCGGAATTTTCTTCCAAATGCTATTCGATGTAATAGGATCAGGGCTCACAGGGTCTTTAGGCCAGGTATTTAGTTTTCTTAGTTTAAGAACGCACGTTGACTCATTAAGCAGGGGGGTAATTGATAGCAGGGACATCATCTACTTCATCTCAATTATTTTGATTGGCTTGGTCGGAACTAAAATCATGTTGTCCAAAAGAAATTGGAAATAAGATGAAGAAGCAGACGATAATCTCCCAACTCATCATTATTGTAGCTATAGTGATCGTTGCTAATTTTCTTTCTAACCGGCTTTATTTCAGGTTGGATTTTACAGAAGATGAACGTTACACGTTAAGCGATGCTACTAAAGACATCCTCAGTGACTTGGATGATGTAATCACCGTATCAGCTTACTTTTCCGAAGATCTTCCGCCTCAGTTGCTCAACAATAAAAGGGATTTTGAAGACATTCTCATTGAATATGAGAAACGCTCTGTAGGGAACTTGGTCTACGAGTTTATCAATCCTAACGATGACCAAACGAAAGAGCAAGAAGTACAGCAAAAGGGAATTGGCCCTATCATGATCAATGTGCGCGAAAATGATAGAGTAGAGCAGATGCGTGCTTATATGGGAGCCGTCTTGCAGATGGGAGAACAAAGAGAGATCATCCCATTAATCCAGCCGGGTGCCGCAATGGAATATGAACTAACCACCTCCATCAAGAAACTGACCGTACAGGATAAGCCAAAAATTGCAGTATTGACAGGCCATGGAGAAGCATCGCTCAGCTCCATCCCTCAGTTAAATCAGCAACTGGGAGTGCTGTACTCTGTTGAGAACTATGAAATCAAAGACGAGGAGAGCATTCCAAATTCCTTCAAAGCAATGGCGATTCTGGCTCCTGCGGATACGATCCCTCCAAGTCATTTCGATAAGTTAGATGCGTACTTAAATTCAGGAGGGAAATTATTCATCGCTTATTCTAATGTGCAGGGAGATTTACAGCAAGGTTTGTTATCCACCTCACCGAATATCGGGCTGGTGGATTGGCTTATTCAAAAAGGAGTAAGACTAGGGGCTGACTTCATCGTAGACGTAGAGTGTGCAACTATTAACGTACAACAACGTCAAGGTTTTTTTACTATTAACAGTCAAAAGGAATTTCCATTATTCCCGAGAGTATCCAATTTTGAAGACCACCCGATAACTAAAGGGCTGGATGAAGTTACTTTTTCTTTTGCAACAAATGTAGTCCCTCTAAATACGGATACTTCCGTTATCTCAATCCCAATCGTATTTACCTCCGGTAATTCGGGTATTGAAAAGGCCCCTTCTTATATTGACATTCAAAGAAGGTGGACTGAGAATGATTTCAGCATGGGTGTACAGTCACTAGGAGTCGCCATGGAGTGGTTGAGTGGAGGTTTAGGTAAAATGGTGGTACTTGGAAACGGTGATTTTTATTCAAATGGAGAAGGGCAGCAGGCACGACAGCTTCCCCCGGATCATGTAAATCTAGCTTCTAATGCTATCGACTGGTTAGCAGATGATACGGGTCTTATAGCACTTAGAACAAAAGGAATTGATTCCCGACCATTAGACAGCATTGAAGACGGCATTAAAGAATTTATAAAATACGCCAATGTTCTTGTTCCAATTCTCTTGTTGCTGATTTACGCATTTATTAGAAGGTTGAGAAATCAGCGAAAACGCCAACAATGGATGCAGGGAAATTTTGGATAATCAAATAAAATAAATTTTATAAAATGAAATTGACCACAAAAAAATTACTATTTGTTCTGGGAGTTCTGGTTATCGTACTGGCGGTGACTCAGTTAACCAAAAGAGAGGGGAGAAGTAAATCATTGAAATCTGAATTAGTATCAATTGATACGGCAAAGGTCTCCAAAATCGAAATTATCACCGGTGAAGAAAATCTCACTCTTTCAATGGAGGAGGAGTGGAAGGTTTCCCTACCGGATGGGAGTCAAAAAACAGCCAAAGAAAGTTCAGTAATATCTTTATTAAGATCCTTAAATACCATAAAACCGGGCAGAATGGCTGCTAAAAGCCAGGATAAATGGAAAGATTATTCGGTTGATTCGACAGGAACCCGTGTGAAAGTTTTTGAGAAGAATAAAATTTCAACCGACATCGTCATTGGCCGGTTTGGAGTGGAAGGCCAGCAAAGTTTTTACACATTTGTCAGACTCTTTGAAGATGACGAGGTTTACGTTGCCAATGATTTCATGGGAATGAGTATTGGCAAAGATGCCGCCTCGTATCGGGAAAATGAAATTTTAAGGTTACAAAAAGATTCATTGATTTCCATCTCATTTAATTATCCGGACAGTGCATTTAAACTTACTAAAGGTGAAGAATGGTATCTGCAAGATCAGCAGGCAGACAGTGCTGCCGTAGCTGACTATCTGAACGAATTAAGTTTTGTAAGTAGCCGTGAGTTTTACGACCAATCCTCAGAAATCAACCCTACTCACACCGTTATCTATGAATTTAGCAGCCAACAGGAGATAAAGCTGGAAGTTCAATACACAGAAGAAAATACCATCCTAAAGTCTTCTGAAAATCCAAATGAACTTTTTGCGGACAATTCACTGGGAGAAAAACTCCTGAAGGGGAGAGGCGAATTCCTGACGAAGGGAAAATAACTTTGATTAGTTTTGTTTAATGAACCAAAAAGAACGGATTACCCGTTTATAGTTTTATGAAATTGATCAGAATAGTATTATGTTTTTTAGTCTTGCTTTCATTTGGAAGCTGGAACGCTAATGAAAGTAATCAAAAAGTAGAATGGCTGACCTTTGAAGAGGCGATAGCTCGTCATAAAAAGAATCCCAAGAAGCTACTGGTTGATTTGTATACTGATTGGTGCGGATGGTGCAAGGTGATGGATAGGCAGACCTACAGTAAAGCTGAAATAGCAAACTACATTAATAAAAATTTTTATCCCGTTAAACTCAACGCAGAACAAAGGCAGCCGATTGAATTCAATGGTCATACATTCAAATTTATCCCGTCAGGGAGAAGAGGTTACCATCAACTGGCCGCTTCATTGACAAATAATAGGTTAAGTTATCCTACCACTGTATTTATGGATGAGGAGTTAAAAATTATCCAACCTATCGCCGGTTATTTGAGGCCCGAACAAATGGAACCCATTTTGTTGTACATTGGAGATAACCACTTCAAAACGACGAAATGGGAGAATTTCGCACAAAGTAACAAAACTTCATTATAATTGTATTCATTGTTTTATTCTCAAAGTTTCTTATTTTAAATATCAATATAATATACCAACAACAACAGACTTATGAAGAAAGTATTCTTGATAACTATTCTCGGAATTTTGGTTACTTGTGTAGCATTAGCCCAATCCGAAGAAACACGCAGCCTATCTTCTTTTTCTGAAATAGCCGCAGAAGAAGGAATAAATGTTTTTATTAAATCCGGTAATAAGGAAGAAGCGAGAGTAGTTTCAAAAAGTCACGATCTGGATAAAATATTGACAGATGTTTTCGGGGATCGTTTAAAAATCCACATTGATAATGGGAGAAAGTGGAAGTGGAAAAGCAATAAGAGTGTAAATGTGGACGTGTATGTGACTTACAAATCAATCAGTGGACTGAGTGCCTCATCAGCCGCTTCCATCAACTCCGAGGGAGTTATCAAGGCAAATAGCAATTTTGATGTTGATGTAAGCAGCGCAGGGGATATTAACGCCAAAATTGTTGGAATAGATGAGTTGAACATTGACGTATCTAGTTCCGGTGATGCAAGGCTTGATGTAGAAGCAAAAGAGATCAAAGCAAGCACGTCCAGCTCCGGTGGCATTATAATAAAGGGCACTGTGGAGTACCAAGATATTGAGGCAAGTAGTGCCGGAGATTATGACGGGTACGACCTGATAAGCAAAGAAGCAGAGGCCTCTGCTAGCAGTGGGGCATCCATTAAAGTAAATGTTACCGAAAAAATGAAAGGACGTGCAAGCAGTGGAGGGTCGGTAAAATATAAAGGAGAACCTAAAGACGTTGATGCTGACTCAAGCAGCGGAGGATCCGTTAGAAAAGTCATAAACGTTGGGAAAGAATAACTCATTCTAAAAGTCTGTAAAGATGAGGTATGATTTTAGCAGTATCTGATGCTTAGCTGGATTTTTTATGGAAGCATTTGTTGGCAGTAGTCACTGACTAACTTTTTTACTTAACTTTCACAATACCCTTGATATAGAAAAACAGAATTACCATTGGTAAAAGAATAAGAAAGTAAAAAATAAAAATCAAACTGGAGGTATATTTTTCATATAGGACTGTAAATACGGCCGCTAAAAAAGTCATTACTAACTGAGTATTAATGTTAAGATAGTCCATTAAATTTTGTGATTTTCGAGAAATTCTGTCTCTTTCTTTCTCATTAGAAGAGTTGTCATTAAACTTCATTGGCTTTTTTCTTGCATAATAAAATGAAAAACAGAGCATGATGGAGATTCCTAATAGAATAAATAACATCGCTTTTGACCCATAATTATCAATCTCCCCTTTCATATTTAAATGAATGGCTATCCTGTCGGGCAATTTGTTATAGCTTGAAACGATAAAAAATGATTGTAATGACAGCAAAGTGATACAAATAACTTTGGTTATCTGCTTTGTTTTCATTCCGTATCTTTTAGCCGTTTGAGCTTGCGCTCAGTTTTAAAAATCAGAAAACCTATTAAGAGTAACCAAACGCACAACGTTAATAATCGAACATTTGATTTATCGCTCAAAACAGAATAGAATATCAACTGAATAGTCAATGTGATAATCATTAATTGTAGTCCTTTGTTCGCAGAATACTTTTGAGCGAAATGCCATGTGTGGCTATTTTTCATAGAACTTGGCGTTCTGTAGCCATACCATGAATTGATACTTTTTGGAGGGAAAAACTTAAATATCATTAATACCAATAAAGATATAAGGACTACCGGATCTTTGATAACTGAATATAATGTTTCCATTTTATAAAATCTATGTGGATATGTTTAGGAAAGAAATACAAGATCAACGCTCCCTGACATTGTGAAAAAGATGTTGAAGTGAAAATTACCCTTAAATCCATGAATCTGTTAGACAAAATCCTCTCTTAAATGAACTTTAACTGATATAAGATAACTCATGTTAACCCCTTGAATACCATTATTAAATTGAATTTATGTTAAAGTATACTTATAAATCACAAAAGTTATGATTGAATCTAAAAGAATTCCAAGCCCAAATATGAGGACTATTGCATTTAACGATATTTCAATTTTATTGACTAAAACTAAAATATAAATTATTCCGTAAAATACTAAATTGATCAAGATTGACTGAATTAACATTAAATCTGTTCGTCCTATTCCATAAAAGACACTATCAATGATGTTATTGTAAGCAAATGCAACATAGAACACAATAGCAATAATTGTTACACGAAAGACAACCTCCAGATTATCTACATTCATTAAGTTTTTGAAGAAAAAACTCCAAAAGGGAATACTTAGTAGCCACATCATTATGATTATTGATGTAATAACAGTAGCAGACTTTACAATTTCTTTCACTTTTAGATTGTTTCTCCCTACTTCTTTCTTGATTAATTCACCCAATGCAATAACCGGAATCAAAAGCCAACTCCAAATAAAAGTATTTGAAACCCAGAAATATGCTTGACCTTCCACCATATTTATCCAGCGAAGAATAACTGTCAGGAATACTGTGTTTCTTATTATTGACTCTACTCCTGAAAAACTACCTATTCTGAACCATTCTTTTAGCCATGAAAAATCCAGACTTAACCCGTTTAGAGTTATAACATCCATCCTCTTCAGCATGTAAATACATATAACTATTAATATACAATTAACCAATATATTTCCATAAGCTATGCCTAAAACACCAAAATTCAATGATACTGTGAACTGACTAATGAAAAAGAAGTCACAGATACAAACTAGAACTGTCTGCAAAAAGAGTAATAGAGATATTAGTCTAATCTTATGCAGTAATACTAAGACGATTATTGTGAATTTGTAAATGACAGAAAGGAAAATTGCTAATGATTCTAGTTTAATATATTTTGATGATAGTTGTAGAATTGACTCTTTTTGAGCTAAAAAGAACAATAAATTATCTAAACTGAGAGATATTAGAGTAATGAGAATTGCGTAAATAATTCCAACAGTGATAATGCCTGTTTTTATCTTATTGTCAAGAATCTGAGGAGCATTTATTGATTTTCCAAGCAAAAAGAACAAAGGCAGGATCAGAGATTCTTGAATCATCTCAAAGATCACATCTAACCAAACTATTTGGGAGGCTATATTGAGACCAGCATCTAAAGGTATATCGCCGAGATAATAAATCCTTAATGTTTTATAAAATGTTGGGATCAATAATATTAATATCAGAATTAGGTATAATTTAAAATTGAAACCTCTTAATGATTTTGGTAGTACTTCATTCATATTCGTCTTATTGTAACTCTGAGTAAAACAAATTACTGACAACCTCCACCACCACCACCCCCCCCACCACCCCCCCCCTCTAGGTGTAGT
>JAPPDO010000274.1:0-1649 GCA_028821635.1 Ekhidna sp. | reverse complement strand
AATATATTAAAGCGTAGATACAATCTACGCTTAGGCTAAGGGGCGGAGTGGTCAACTAGTCTCAGGAGTGACATGGGAAAGAGTATCTAGACGTATCCCATGAGGATAGTATTCAATGCTTAATGAAAGCATCTATGCTATAGTAATTTTAACTGTATTTCATTTAAAAAGGGTGAAATTCCTAGCTCCGTCACCTATTAACCAAATTCTATTTCCGTTTAAGTGCACAGAGGTTATTGATGTAGAATTATTTGAAATAGATAATTCACATAATAATGTATCCGTGCTCAATGAACCCCATGACAGAGTTATCGTCTGTGGACTTCCCTTAGCGGGGTCAGCCGTTATGCGCAACAGGTATTGATTAAAATCGTCAATTATAGAAGGTTCTAAACCTTTTGAAGGATTTTGGAGAGCATTATCGACGAGATATTGAACTTTAATATCTCCTAATTTATAAGAACCCGCATTATTAGGATTTAATAAATCCTTATTATCGTCTGATTTTACTGCCAAATTAACTGTAATGTCAAAATTAGTACAACAAGTACTATCATCCTTACCACAGGAAGACAGTATTATTACTGCAAGTAGTTTTAGTCTGAAAATCTTCATGATTTAATGTCTAATTATTTAAGATTTCTATTTACTTGATAACTGAAAAAATCTTTTACCTTCTCTGAATTCATCATTAAAACTAACTCTGTGTTATAATATATTTTTGATAAGAACTCTACACGGCCGTCAAAACTACACTCGAGATTAATTGTGTCTTGTTCGGCAGTGTTCCATACAATAAGACCCGAGGTTCCTTCAAAAAGAGGAATGATCCTGTATGTTGATTCATATTCAGTAATGATATATCCATCAGGGAAGTCACCTCTTGGATTAGAAACAAGTTCATATTGTGCATCTACCTTTTGATAAACCCTAATGCTATTGTTGTTATGGGAGTTAGAAATGCTAGGATTTAGAAGATCATCACCGTCCTTATTCGCTATACTAAATTTAAAAATATCCTCTTTCCTTAGAGGTGAAGCACGGCATAGAGTCTTGTCATTTTTGCAAGAACACAAAAGGTATACCAAGAACGGTATGAAAATAGGTAGTCTAAATGAAATCATATTCTTAAGATTATGGTCGTATATTATAAATCATTCGCTTTTTGTAGTTATAGGATCGGTTAGAGACACTCCAGTCGTTAAATGAATACCAGTCATTCCAAGCCCCCCACCCCCAATTCATATGTAGATATTTGTAAGAATAAGTGTAGGTTGGTGTTGTTAATGTATTTTTCTTATAACCGTCACAAACCCATGCATGACCATTTTCATAAGTGTCCCAGCAAAATATCCCCAGAAAGCAATCCTTTTGTCCTTTGGAACCACCACTTAAGATAACAGGTCTCCTGCTTTTTATTTCGCTTTCAACGGTAGAATAATTGAAGTCCTTATCTGATGTTGATGAGTAATGGAAGTTATTTCTGAATGCTGGAGCTACCTTTGATATACTAGCAGATGATGCGTCACAACCCCAGTCCATGCCTACAGCGTCCCCGCAGTTTTTCATTATTCTGGAGACTTCCGTAGAACCTGAATGATTTCTCATGGCATCGCAATTATACCACTTAGCATACTCCTGATCATCAA
>JAPPDO010000304.1:3749-10128 GCA_028821635.1 Ekhidna sp. | reverse complement strand
ATTTTCAGGCATTTATGCCTGCTGTGTCTAATATTGCTGATGGCAGCCTGCAAGAGAGACGGCGGCGGCAACAGGTTGCTGGTTTTTGACGCTGATGCGGCCATCGACGCTCAGACCTACACGCGGAACCTGGAAATCACTGCACTCACGCTGCCGCAAGCCACCGGGGCGATGGCACGCTGACCTACACCCTCAGCCCTAACCCGCCGCAAGGGCTGACCTTCGACGGCACAAGGCGGGTGCTGGCAGGAAGGCCGGAGGCAGGCACAGCGGCAGGGGCCACCGATTACACACTCACCGCTACCGATCGGGATGGTGACGAGGCTGAGCTAACCTTCAACATTACCATACGAGCGGCAGATGCGAAACCCACCACCCTGAGTGCGGCGACACTAGGCGTGAACTCCACTTCTACAGAAGATGCAACGGTAATGCTGACAAGCACAGTGGCATGGACAACAACGACCCGCACAGGTCAGACACTGACGCTCAGCTATGCCGAAAATACGGCAGGGGCATCGCCGAAATTTGCAGTGACCCTGACGGAGACACAGGCAGGACGGGTGCCTGATGGCATGATACCTATTAATAATTTGGAACAGCTAAACACGATGCGTTATGATTTGACAGGGGATGGGCAAGTGGGTCACGTGGGCGATCAGTCAAATATGACGGACGCGGGCATGGCTTATGCAGCGGCCTTCCCGGATGTTATCTGGGTTTCGGGCAGGTACACGGGCTATATGCTGATGTGGGATTTGAACTTTAGGAATGCGGGAAGCTATGCCTCAGGCGTTGTGAACACGGACTGGACAGAGGCAGACGGCGGCAACGGGTGGCTGCCGGTGGGGTCGGATGCTTCTAACCCATTTAGCGGGACCTTTGACGGAAAAGGAAAGAAAATAGACGGCCTGTTTATTAATAGGACGGATGATGCTCTGAGACTGGGCTTGTTTGGGTATGCAACGGGCACAATCATGAATACAGGTATACAAATGCAAAGGTGACGGGGGGAGATAATGGCTGAGTCAGCGGGCTAGTGGGTGCTCTGATTAGCGGTACAATCAGTGCCTGTTATGTGAATAATACTGCTGTCAGTGGAGGAAGTAGCGCAAATGTAGAGTCTGGTTGGGAATTTCCAGGCAGGGACAGCCTGCGCCTGCTACGCAGGAGGGCGGAGCTATTCTAACCTGGTGGGCACAAGCACCGCAGAAAGCAGCGGGACACCTCCGAGGCGAAGCGAAAGGCAACACTGCGGGTGCCGACGGCCTACGGGAGCGCGAGCACAGACATCTTTAAAGACTGGAACCTAAACATAGACGGCACCGACGGCGCAGACGACCCGTGGGATTTTGGAGAAAATGACGAATATCCGGTGCTGAAAGTGGATTTTAACAACAGCAACGGAGATAACAACATCACAACCGGGACGGCAGACGATGTGATGCGGCAGCGACCCTAAAAGGGCTTTTGTACTCGCACTAATCACATGTCCTTTGTGTTCTTTGTGCAAACCTTCGTGTCCTTTGTGGTAAGAGGGCAAAAGCATAGATACAATCTACGACTAGTCGGGTAAGCTGTTATCAATCACAATCTATGGGCGTAATTTCAGACCATCCCCTGCTTGCAGCATCTTTAAACTCCGCACAAGCCGACTCCGTATTTCCCAAAGACATCAGCGCATAACCGGTTGTGACATACGCCGCCGCACTGTCGGGCCAAATGTATTTATTCCAATCTGCTGCTTTGATGGCCATCGGCTGATTGCTTATTCTTAAATACATGTCTGCAAGACCCGAATAAAGATAATAGTGTGAAGTAGGGAGGTGTTCCTGACGGATGAGCATAGGGTAAGCTTCTCCATACGCTTTTTTATACCTTCTCGTAGCGATACTGTGTGCGAGTTGAAAGTTTTCCATCGCCTTATCGGGATCATTCAGGTTGTCTCTGTAAATCTCTGCAAGACTCACAAGGGAAGCGATGATGTCAAAATCGTGGATTAAAAAATTTTCTAACGTAGCAACCGCCTTATTGATTTCCCCTGCTTGTTTGTATGCCTCTACCAAACGCTTTTTAACACTTAAAAAGGGCCGTTGAGGCTTTAGCTCAAAAGCCTGATTGTACAGTTTGATAGCCGTTTTAAAATTTTTGTTCGCCAGTTCCTGATGGCCCATATCAATGATTTGATCCACCATATTGTCTCTAAATTCTCGTATATCTCTCTCCTCTGCCATAAAAAATCGAAATTCCGTCATTACCCTGTATGCTGCGGCGTAATCTCCGGATTCAAATTCACTCTTAGCCACCTCGAATGCTGCTCTTCTTTCAGCCAAATATTCCCTTTGTCTTTGGTCATCTATGGATTGCCTAACCCAAATACCTCCCATTACGAATGCAGCGATAAGAAGCGCAATGCCAAAAGAATAGGCTGTAGCAATCATATTTTGCTTTGAATCCATTCGCTGCCGCTTATAGTGCGGCTTGGGAGTATGCCGATAAGCTCTTCTTTTTTTGTAATGATAGGTTTGCTGTTGGGTTTGCCAAGACCGCTGATAACTTAGTTTTATATCAAATTGGGCTTTTTCGTAAGGGTTGGACAGGATTTGGTAGGCCTGATTAATTTCCTTGAACTTCTCTTCCATCTCCGGTTTTCCGGGATGTTTGTCCGGATGGTATTTTACTGCCAGTCTCCTAAAGGCACTTTTGATCTCCTCCGCCGAAGCGTTCTCTGTTAATTCCAGTATGTGATAGTAATTAACCATAGGTGAGGAGATAGCAACACGGTGTCTAAAAGGAATACGATGAGATCATACCCTACATCCTGCAAAATAACCAATCGCGCACAGAATAAGGCCACAGAAAAACGTTAGAAACGAATAAAGTAAAAAATCCCGATAAAGACCGTTTTGAAGGAGATTTATGCTATGCAATGAGAAGGCAGAAAAAGTAGTAAATCCGCCGCAAATGCCTACGGTGAGAAAGAGAGAAGCCGGGTTATTGATCTTGCTGGCATATCCGGCAATGATCCCTATCAAAAGGCTGCCAATCAGATTGACGGTCAGTGTGCTGTAATACGATCTTTCTGCGAGAGACTTTAAGAAAATCAGCGATACTCCGTATCTGCCCATTGATCCGATCATGCCGCCAATTCCCACTATTATGAACTCCTTCATTGTTGAAAATTATTTACGTATTGCTGCAACTCAGGAAAGAAAAGGCTGAATTCTTCTTCAAAAGCAGCATAGTCTTTCTCCAGATAAGCCGCTGCCATCTCCATTTTGGAATCAAACGTTGTACGTTTAGCCATTCCCGTTAATGTGCTGTTTATTCCTTCGATATACTGATAATTATAAAGCCAATTGCCAGCATGCATGTAAACGAGCATTTCTGAAACGGCTTTTGGAATCTCAGTGCAATACTTATCCATAAGTTGATAAAATCTTAATGTAAAATCAAGTAGCGGCTCCGTTGAAAATTGGCTCCACTTTTTAGCCACAAAATGATCATAAAAAACATCAACGATGACGGGAGCGTAATGTCTGAAATTGGGCCGTAATCTTTTTTTACTCCCTAATACAGTGGGGTGACTATCCGTGAACTGATCAATAACCCGATGTAATTGAATTCCTTTCTGGATTCCTTCACTGTAACGATTTAGCTGAGAGCCTTTCACAAAATCACCAATGAAATTACCTATAATGATCTCCTCATCGTCCCCACTTAAAAGTATATGAGCTAAAAAATTCATCAGTTGCTTTTTTATTTTCAATTATCTTTTTTGATTTGTGGTTCATAATTATAATATTACAATTAATAATCTTTATTTTTAGGAAAAATCTCAAAAACATACAAATAACAATCAGTACTGTTATCGAAAATAATCTTCCAAATATTATCAAATCGCAATTAAATATGCTAGCCCAACTTGCTAGGGTTGATGGAGTAATTACGCAGGAAGAGATAGACTTCATCAAGGAAATAGGCAAGGCTAACAGCATGTCTAATCAAGAAATAAGTGATGCTTTTGAAAACCCGCTAATTATTGAAGGATTAAAACTATTGAACGATGATCAACGCTATGATTTCCTGTACAATGTGATTCAACTGATGAAAATTGATGGGAGAATTTATAAAGAGGAGATTCGATATTGTGCCAAAATCGCAAGCAAACTGGGTTATGATGAGGATGTTTTACGTGAAATGATGTTAAAAATTTACAAAGACCCACACATCACAACGGATAGAGAGACACTGAAAGCTAAAGTTCAAGCCTATTTAAAAAAATGAGATTCTTTGGTTTTCTCTTGTTCATTACCTCAGTCAATTTTTCGTATGCTCAATCCACAAAGGAATTAGCTATCAGGCAGGTGCTTTCCGACCAAGTAACGTGCTGGAACGAGGGCGACCTTGATTGTTTTATGGAAGGTTACTGGAAATCCGAAGACTTGGTGTTTATTGGCTCCAAAGGGGTGACTTACGGTTGGGAGGCGACGTTACTAAACTATCAAAAAAGCTACCCAAACAAGGAGATGATGGGTGAACTGGCCTTTGACTTGATTTTACTGGAGCCATTAAGCAAAAAATTCTGGAGAGTGATCGGTAAATGGAGTCTTAAAAGAGAAGAGGATAATCCGTCAGGCCATTTTACGTTGCTATTTCGGAAATTTGGAAAGGAGTGGCTGATTGTTTCGGATCACTCTAGTTGAAATTTTGTTACCATTCCTTATCTCAGAATCTATTTTTTTAGTATCTTTCATGCTCAATTTTAAGCAATGATGCGATGGTAATGAATTACAGAGGAGTGGAAGCTCCAAAAATAGCAGAACCTCAATCTTTAAAAGTGGAGGACTACATGGCGAAGAAGCTGGTCACGTTTAATCCTGACCAACCTATATTTGAAGTGGTTGGGACTTTGATGAAGCATAGGATTTCAGGCGGGCCGGTAGTAAATAAAAATGGCGACCTGGTTGGGATCGTTTCGGAAGGAGACTGTCTTAAAGAAGTCGTAAAAGGTAAATATCATAATATTCCCATCTTTAGCGGCATGGTCAGCGATCACATGGCTAAAAAAGTGATCACAGTAAACCCCGGTTTAAACATCCTTGAGGCCGCTCGGATGTTTCTTCAGATGAGATTTAGAAGATTTCCGGTCGTGGATAATGAAGGAAGACTGGTGGGGCAGATCAGTCAAAAAGATGTTATGAAAGCAGTACTTGCTATTAAAAGTTCAACGTGGTAGACTCTATTTTTAAACAGATGGGTATTCTGCCTGGCTGACGGGGTACTTACAATCTGCTACGCTTTATGCAAAAAAGCTAACCGTACATGTAGACACATTTGTTTTAGCGACTATAAAACTGATGCTGAAAACCCGAAAGAGCTAGAGATTTGCTGACTTGAAAGAATTAAATCGCACGTATGGCATCAGAAACCTTGATTAACTCGGACTTAAAAAAATCTCTTTTGAAGTAAGATAATGGCTTCACTCCACCAATTACGTTTAAATGTTTAGTAACAAACCGAGTTTTAGGTTCAAATTTTGACTTAAACAAATCTTCGTTTTCTTGAATAAATTCCAAAATACCCAGAACAGCCTCTTTATGACGACCCAACTTATAGGTTCCTAAAGTACGAGTAGGGAAATCTAATTGACGAAAAAGAATTTCAGTAAGTTCATATTTGTCATTTCTTTTATCATCTACTGATAAATATACTGACCACCATAGACCCGATAAAGCGTGACGAAGTAAATTACTTTGTACAGATGAACTTAAAAACCAATGGTCTAAAATATATTTCGTTGGATTAATTGCTATTCCATTGTAAACTTCTGGCCAACGCTCAATCATATAAGGGTACAAATCAACGTGTGCCAGATATGTCCATAACCTTTCGTCAGATGCCTGTATAGGTTCTAAATTTTTATAGGCTTCGTAGATAGCGATTGCCGTTTTGCAATCGTCCTTTACGTTCAAATCGCTCAATAAATCGTTGGGGGTGCTAATGTTTTGAATAGGAAGAACTTCATTCTTATCATAAACAAAATCCTTGCTTTTGTAGTGATCAACAACTACCCCCGACTGAACTTCCTTTTTGAGTTTATTTATGTACCTTTCTCTAAATATTTTCTGATTCATTTATTCTTAACTTTCAAATTGTTCTTCCAAATTGTCAATTCCAGTCAGAAGTCTGCTTATCGGATTTCCTAATAATTGTTGTGCAATTTCAGGAACATTAACAGGGTCATCAATACTCAAATTCTGAAATGTATTTTTTTCATTTTTAATTCTGTACATTATTGCCTCAGCCCAAAACTTATCTTCATGTTTCTTAATGTTATACAATGCAATCAGCAATGCGTTAAGCACTATTGAAGAAT
>JAPPDO010000304.1:0-3739 GCA_028821635.1 Ekhidna sp. | reverse complement strand
TGAAGAATGAAATACAGGAATATATTTTTCATCATCAGAATAGTTACTCGCAAATTTCTCGTAATCTTTCTTCGGGATTTCCACGGTTATTTTGGCTTCTTCCAAATTCACATTTACTACATCAAAATCTTCCGTCGGCTTAATGACTAATATTTGAGATATAGCCTTTAATCTTTCATATTTTATATCAGCATTGAATGAAGATTTACCGAAAACGGCGAGAATATCTCCTTCGTCAATATCAAAATTAAAACCGTTATAGTCAGAATGAGCATCAGCATTAACATAATTAGGAATGACAGTTTTTGAAATTAAAAGACAGGTAAACTCAACTTTTCCTCTTACTTGCTTTTTAGGCAGTGCAAACGAAATACTGTTATCAGAACTTGTAAAAATCTCTCTGTAAAGTGTATTGGTACAGGTTGCTTCGCAGAAATATTCAGCTTTATTTTCCTGTAATAATTGATTTAAGTTGTTGTTGCTCTGGTTTAGTTCAAACTTTATTCTGTAGTTGCCCTTTTCCGAGAGGACTTCATCTGAAAAATCTATATCTCCCGAAATAGTGTCTGCTATACCTAGCACAGGATGTGGAAAACTTATATTATTGAATTTCATACGCCTTTACTTTAATCGAGTGCTTTACATTATCCGAAAAACTGACTTTGACAATATTTCGACCTTTTGATAATTGAACGCAGTTTAAAACGTTATTGTCAATATTACCATTATTAGTGGTAACTAAGCTAATCCCGTCATCACGTTCGTTATCTGCTCCTACCATCAGTTCAATTTCTGCTTTTTGAACATCTCTCGGAGAATTTATAATAAGAGAATGATATAATTGTTCATCTTCTTGTTGTGCAACTACTCTAAGAATAACTTCTAAAAGTAATTTGCCGCCCTTGTTAGTATTTTTATTAATCCCGGTATCTGCACCAGAATCACCTTGACCTTGTTTGTCTCCACCACCGGCTTCATTTTCTCCTCCTATAGTTACTTTATCCCCGCCATCCTCATCCGGTTCAACCATAACCTCATCTTCTTTTATCTCTTGGAGATCAGTCCTTTTTAATTCTATCCTAGCTGGAGGATTCTCTATTTCTGTGGTTTGTAATCCTGTCTCTTCATCAATAACCTCATCGTTTAGCTGACCGCTCGTACTGCTTGGAGAACTACCCTGCATTTGTTGTTCTTCATATTTTTCCAACAACTCCTCCGTACTGTACAGGTATTCTTCCAAACCGGGAACAAGCGCACTTTCACCAATTTTTGATTTCGAGAGTTTCTTTAGAGTTTCATTTACGAATTGACGTAACTCATTTTCCGCATTATCCGCATCTGTATGAACTTCATCATCTTCATCTTTATAATTCTCCTTTTTCCACTCGTTATGAGCCGGATTTTCCATTTCCTTTAATATGGTGTTGCCCGGCTCCTCATCGCATACAAAAACAGCAACGTACCCATTAATAAGGTTACGTCTTCTCCCTTTATAGACGACCATCTTAGGATTACGTAAATAACAAGTTCGATTTGGTAATCCTTTATTCAGATATACATAAAGTTTGACATTCCCTAGAGTTGGAAGATTTTCGGGGAATACTAAATATTGCTCATTGCTACCCGCATATTTAACTGCTTTGAAATACGGACTTGGATTCCAATGCTCTGGTTCTGCACTCTGCTCAACTTCAGCCGGAAAATGATAATCAATAATCTGTTGTAAATTATCGAAATCTATCTTTACATAATCAACAGTTACAATCAGCTTTTTTTCGTAAACCGCCAACCAGAAATTGTTAAGAACCGACTTAATCATCTGCTCTTTTCTATTTTCAGAATTTTCAGATTTGATCAGTCCTATGATATAAATATCTGTCCCGTTTTCAGAACGCTTGAAGAAATTCGGAATATTATCTGAATGGCTTACTGGGTTTTCATAATCTAAATTATAAAAGCCGTCTCTTGCATAGACTTTCTTATCTAACTCATGTGTTGCAAGTCTTGTCCTTCCTTCAAAGTATACATTACCTCTATCCGTCTTAGTGCTCACAATAATAGTCTTAATCTTTGAAAGCGCATAGTATGCCCCTTTACCGAAACCAAATGAGCCGCCTGAACCCTCCGAACTTTTAGAACTCTTACCCTCAAACCTCACAAAAGAACTAAAGCCCGAATTATCCATCCCTTTTGTGTTATAATCACTTATTTTTAGTATTTCGATTTCTGTGTTTTTATCCAGATAACTTGACATTGGCTGAAATAACTTTTCAGCCTGTTTATCTTTCTTATGGGTTTGCCAACAAGCAATAATATGCTTTTTGATATCAAACAGGTTTGGGTAATCATTTTTTATCAGTTTACTAAATTCAAATGAAATTTTTACGGGTTCATCATCATTAAGAGCGGCATCCAAACTGTTTTGAATGGATTCCCTTACGATAGAATAATATGGGTTAGCTTTAAATGTTTCATGTATTGAATCATTAGGGCCTGTTTTAGCTTGACCACTCTCATCAAAATGCCATTTACAATTCTTTTCCATACTCATTTTTATTTGAATTTGAATCCTGATTTGTTGGTTTTATTTACCTCTTTATCATATAATATTTGGGTTTCTTTTACAACCCTGTTAATTTCCTTAAACATCAATCCGACATCCTTCTCAGTATATTCATAATTGTTCTTATTTGCACAATTTCCGAGTAAATGAAGATAGTCTAGTCCCTTTTGAACACGGTTAGATGCTACTTTTTCAAATCGTTCTCTCCGCTTAACTTTCCATTTAGAGCTTTTTTTTGTTTTATTAAACTGTAAATATAGGGTATAATAATGAATAATGTCAAATAAATTACTACATTCGTAAAATATAGAATTTAAAAGTGGACAGATTAACCAAAGAGCAAAGGCGAAAAAACATGCAAGCCGTGAAAAGTAAAGGTTCAAAAATTGAAAAAATGGTGGGCAGTGAACTTTGGAAACGGGGACACAGATACAGAAAGAATGATAAAAGTATTTTTGGTAAACCTGATTTTGTTTTTAAAAGGTTGAAAGTTGCCGTGTTTTGTGACAGCGACTTTTGGCACGGAAGAAATTGGGAGACAAAAAAGAATGATCATAAATCTAATATTGAATTTTGGCATAAGAAAATTCAAAGAAATATAGAAAGAGACAAAGAAGTGACCGAATATCTTGAAGCGAATGGCTGGATTGTTGTAAGAATATGGGGAGATGATATAAAGAAAAATTTATATCTTTGTATTGATAAAATCGAACAAGCGATACATTGGAAAAAAGCCAAATTAAGGCAGTAGATTTTTTTTGTTCCGGGGGAGGAATGACTAACGGGATGGGACAAGCTGGTATTGATG
Source organism: Ekhidna sp. (assembly GCA_028821635.1). Classification (GTDB taxonomy): domain Bacteria; phylum Bacteroidota; class Bacteroidia; order Cytophagales; family Cyclobacteriaceae; genus Ekhidna. Next base: position 368 of record JAPPDO010000304.1, on the reverse strand, counting down.
TTATTGCAGGAATTGATTTTGACCCCGATTGTAAAAAGACTTATGAAAAGAATAATCCGGGCTCACAATTCATACTTTCAGATATTTTTCGATTGACACCACAGGAATTAGAAGAAAACCTCCTGCTAACCAAAAATGATGATAACCTACTGCTCATTGGTTGCAGTCCTTGTCAATATTGGTCAATAATTCAAACCAATAAAAAGAAGTCGGAACGATCTAAAGACTTGTTAAAAGAATTTCATAGGTTCGCAGACTATTTTAATCCCGGATATGTTGTAGTGGAAAATGTACCGGGCGTAGCTTCAAGGCAAAATGAAAGTGAAAGCGGATTAACCGACTTTATAGAAGATTTAGAAAATAAAGGA
>JAPPDO010000307.1 GCA_028821635.1 Ekhidna sp. | reverse complement strand
CCCTCCCACTGCCACAGACAACTGCGATGGGGAAGTCACGGCTGAACCGGACGCTGCTTTCCCCATTACCGCAAGTACCACCATTACATGGACGTACAGGGATGCTACGGGCAACACTGTCACGCAGACACAGCAAGTGACCATCGCCGATACCACAGCCCCTGTACCTGTGGTAGCAGACCTGCCGGCACTTGAGGATTGTTCGCAGATCACCTCTCTGACGGCCCCCACCGCTACAGACAACTGCGATGATGGAACCATCACGGCCACTACCAATGCGAGCTTCCCTATCACGTCCACCACGACTATTACGTGGACATACACCGATGCTATGGGCAACACGTCTACGCAAACGCAGGCGGTGATCTGTCCTCTAGGTGCGGCAGACGATGCAGCGGAAGTGGTCATCTTCCCCAACCCCTCAGGTGATTATTTGGAGGTGCGGTCTACTGTTGGGAGGACATTCCAACTATTGAGCCTCAACGGAAAGTCATTGTTAGAGAGCACCATGAACACAAGGTTAGACATCACCTCTTTGCAAAGCGGACTGTATCTGGTACAGTTGCCGGACGGGCGTTTGTTGAAGTTTGTGAGGGAGTAGCTGGCTGAAAAGAAAGCAGTAAAATCATACGGGCATGATCCGGATTAATAGCGTTGTTTTCCGCTACTCTTCCTATTCTTGACGAAGGCTTTGGGAAAGTTTATAGTTTTAGAGTAAATCTACTGCACCTCAGTAATGCCAAAACTTCATTTTATTCGTTCGATGAGAACAAACCATAGGAATTTTAAGTTTAAAAAACGAACTTTGATTTTTTAACATTTAGATATTTCATAGAAAATGGGAAATAACATGAACGGTAGCACAATGAACGGCGTAGATAAATGTCCTTTTCATGGTGGAAATACCTCTACAGGCACTACTAACAAAGATTGGTGGCCAAACGCACTAAATCTGGACATCCTTAGTCAGCATGATACTAAGACTAACCCTTATGATGAGGATTTTGACTATAGAGAGGCAGTCAAAGAACTTGATTACGAAGCACTGAAGGCCGACATGCATGCGCTCATGACTGACAGCCAAGACTGGTGGCCTGCTGATTGGGGTCATTATGGCGGCTTCATGATTAGGCTGGCATGGCACGCAGCCGGCACTTACAGAATTTCCGACGGACGTGGTGGTGCCGGATCCGGCAGCCAACGATTTGCACCTTTAAACTCATGGCCGGACAACACGAGCCTTGATAAGGCAAGAAGATTACTCTGGCCGGTGAAGAAGAAATACGGTAATAAAATCAGTTGGGCTGACCTCTTCATTTTGGCTGGAAACGTAGCTTATGAAAGCATGGGACTTGAGATGTATGGATTCTCCTACGGGAGACCCGACATCTGGCATCCGGAGAAGGATATTTACTGGGGGACTGAGAAGGAGTTCTTGGCACCAAGTGAAAGCAGATACGAAAACCTGGACGATCCCTCAACGCTAGAAAATCCGCTTGCCGCAGTTCACATGGGCTTGATCTATGTAAATCCTGAAGGAGTGAATGCAAACCCTGACCCGCTAAAAACAGCCGCACAAGTCCGTGAGACCTTCGCAAGGATGGCGATGAACGATGAGGAGACTGTAGCACTCACCGCAGGAGGCCATACGGTAGGGAAAGCGCATGGCAACGGGGATGCAAGCAAACTAGGACCCGAGCCTGAAGGTGCTGCGATTGAGCAGCAAGGCTTTGGATGGGCAAATGACCAAAACGGAGGAGTAGGAAGATACGCCGTTACAAGCGGTATTGAAGGAGCCTGGACTACTAAACCGACGGAATGGGATAATGGCTACTTCAAAATGCTCTTCGGGCATGAATGGGAGCTGAAGAAGAGTCCCGCAGGTGCCCATCAATGGATGCCAAAAGACATCAAAGAAGAGGATATGCCCGTTGATGTAGAAGACCCGTCAATAAGAACGATGCCCGTTATGACTGATGCTGATATGGCAATGAGAGAAGACCCGATATACAGAGAAATTTCTTTAAAGTTCAAAGAAGATCAAGATTACTTCTCAAAAACATTTGCCAAAGCTTGGTTTAAGCTCACACACAGAGATATGGGGCCTAAGATGAGATATATTGGGCCGGAAGTGCCCGCAGAAGATTTAATCTGGCAAGACCCCATTCCAACCGGAAATGCGAATTATGATGTTGATACTGTAAAAGCAAAAATTGCCGAATCAGGGCTTTCTGTCGCAGAAATGGTTTCTACGGCTTGGGATAGTGCCCGAACCTTTAGAGGGTCTGACCTTAGAGGTGGTGCTAATGGTGCTAGGATTCGTCTGGCCCCTCAGAAAGACTGGGAAGGAAATGAGCCTGAGCGGCTTTCAAAAGTCCTTTCAGTTCTTGAACCGATTGCCGTTGAGTTTAACGCAAGCATTGCCGATGTCATTGTCTTGGCGGGAAATGTGGGCGTAGAACAGGCAGCAAAGGCGGCAGGCCATGAAGTAACGATACCTTTCAATCCAGGCAGAGGCGATGCCACGGAAGAATGGACAGATGCACATTCATTTGCTCCGCTAGAGCCGGTAGCTGACGGATTTAGAAACTACCAAAAACAACAATTTGCCGTAGGTCTTGAAGAGATGATGCTCGACCATGCTCAATTACTTGGATTGTCTGCCCATGAGATGACCGTTTTGGTTGGCGGCATGAGAGTAATGGGTAGCAACTTCGGTGGGACTAAGCATGGCGTATTCACAGACAATGAAGGTGCTTTGACGACTGACTTCTTTGTGAATCTTACTGACATGGCTTATAAATGGGAACCTGTCGGAAAGGATGAGTACAACCTTAGAAACAGATCAACAGGTAAAGTAACCTTTACTGCTACGCGTGCTGATCTTATTTTTGGATCAAATTCTGTGTTGAGAGCTTACGCTGAATTGTATGCTCAAGACGATAACAAAAAGAAGTTCGTCCATGATTTTATTTCGGCATGGAATAAAGTGATGAATGCAGATAGATTTGATCTTAACTAAATAGAGATTTGACTTTTATTCTGAAAAGGCTGCCCTGAGCAGCCTTTTCACTTTCCCCATTTATTATTTAAATGAGCCTTTCCGTTCACCATGGTAATAGATAGCTTTAGTACTTCTTAATAAGGGAAATTAGCCATCTTTTCAATTATTCAAAAAGATAAGTTGGTCAATAGATTAGCAGGGTTGAAAAAGGAGAAAGGATATAAATTCGTTGGAAAGTATTTATACCTATTGGTTTATTAACTTTGAAATGCAATTAAAATTCAAATTATTAATGAAGAGAATCACTTACGCATCATTAGCTGTATTATTTATTGTAGCATGTAGCACATCTACTAAGGAGGGACGCAGTATCACTGAAGCAGAGCAACCGGCGACTGTTGAGAAAGATATAGTCGGAAAGCCCGTTTCCTACATTGCTGACAGCATCAACATGAACGGGTATATTGTGGAGGATATAAATGACAAAACTAAAAAACCCGGGATCATCGTAGTTCACGAATGGTGGGGACACAACGATTACTCCAGAGAGAGAGCGGCCATGCTGGCTGAACTAGGCTATGTAGCATTAGCCGTTGATATGTATGGAGATGGCAGGCAAGCGGCACATCCGAATGAGGCCGGTGAATTTGCAAGTATGGTAATGGGCAACCTTGAAGTTGCAAAAGCTCGTTTTGGAGCAGCTTTAGAGACCCTGAAAAATTATCCCAACGTTGATCCGGAAAAAATCGGTGCCATTGGGTACTGTTTTGGCGGGTCTGTCGTGTTAAGTATGGCTAATGCAGGATACGATCTGGATGCAATTGCTTCTTTCCACGGAGGGTTGGGCCTTCCTGTAATGCCTGAGCCCGGGTCTGTAAAGGGAAAAGTGCTGGTAGCCAATGGCGCAGATGACACATTCATACCTGCTCAGCAAATTAACGATTTTAAAGCTGCGATGGATGCCGCCGGAGTTGATTACAAATTCATCAACTATGAAGGAGCATTACATTCATTCACAAGCAGAGAAGCAGATGAGCTTGCTGAAAAGTTCGGAATGCGCATCGCTTACAATGCTGCTGCTGATAGTGCCTCTTGGAAAGAAATGAAGATGTTATTCTCAGAGGCTTTTAAATAGGTTTTTTAATTTAGTAACGATCAAAATGATAAATTGAGACCTTTGCACATTTTATACATAAAGTTTGCCAAAAGGTTCAAATGTTATAACCTAGAGGTATAAGCTTCAAATTAAGTTCTCCATAAGCCGGCTTTAGTGATGCAGCCGTTGCACATATAAAAGCACCTTCTTTAAAGCGATCAACATCATAATAGACTGGACTCGCTATCAAACGACATTGATAAAGTCTACCATAAGGCAAGTCTAAAAAAGGAATGGACATTAATAAATCCATTATCAATGATAACTAGAAAGAAGTCAAGGGTTCCATTAGCCTGAGGCTAGTGATGCGAGTTTAACAAAATCATCTACTGAAAGCTGCTCCGCTCGCTTGCTCAGCAGAACTTCTTCATTCTCCAAAGCAGATAAATTTAGGGTTTTGAGTGCATTTCGTAAGGTCTTTCTTCTCTTCCCAAAACCTGCTTTCACAATTTGTTTGAAACGCTGCTCATCACAACTTAACTTGGTCACTTCATTCCGAATCAATCGAATGACCGCAGATTGAACTTTGGGTGGCGGGTGAAAAACTCCGGGTGGAACTTGAAATAAGTATTCAGTATTATAAAATGCCTGAAGCAGAACACTTAAAATCCCATAAGTCCTTTTTCCGTGGTTAGCACAAATACGATCTGCCACTTCCTTCTGAATCATGCAGACCACCTCTTTCACTTGATCTCGGTCATCCCATATTTTAAAAAAAAGCTGAGAAGAGATGTTGTAAGGGAAGTTCCCAATAATTGACGCATTATTTTCAAGATTGTAATGAAGGTAATCCTGAAAGATAAATTGTGCAGCATTATCCGGGTATTTGGAAACTAAAAAAGCGATTGATTTTTTATCCAAATCAAATGCAAGAAAGTTTGGGTGTTTAGGCAGAAGATACTTAGTAAGAATACCTGTTCCCGCCCCTATTTCAATGACAAGTTCGTTACTTTTATTGAGTAGTGAATCCACCATTTTGGAAGCGATACCTTCATCCTTCAAAAAGTGTTGTCCTAAATGTTTTTTAGGTTTTACACTTTCCAATTTGTTCCTGATCATTAAATTTCAGATTCTTAAATGTAAACAATACTTAATGGGCAAACCAGCCGTAAAAAAAGATAAACCAATCATAGGGATCACTCTCGGTGATATAAATGGCATTGGCCCGGAGGTAATCATCAAGTCACTCCTCAACTCCAAAATACTAGAATACTTTACTCCTGTTATTTACGGATCAGGCAAGGTGCTGTCTTTCTATCGAAAAAAATTAGCAATTGATAATTTTAACTATCAACAAAGTAATTCCATTGAGAAGATTGTATCTACAAAGACAAATGTTATCAATGTTTGGGACGAGACGATTGAAATTACTCCAGGTGAAGCCAATAAAGCAGGGGGGGAGTATGCACTAAAATCGCTTCAGGCCGCTGTCAGGGATTTGAAGGATGGCAGGTTAAATGCGATTACTACGGGACCATTGAGCAAGGAACTGATTCAATCAGATCAGTTCAAATTTCCGGGACACACCGAATACCTAACAGAGGAGGCGGGTCAGAAAGACAGTCTGATGTTTCTGGTAAGTGAAAGGTTACGAGTCGGGGTAGCTACCGGTCATATCCCTTTGCGAGAGGTAAGTAAAAAAATCACGAAGGATCTCCTTGAGTCTAAACTTTCAAAGATGATACGATCACTTCAGAAAGATTTTGCAGTCAAAAAACCAAAGATTGCAGTCATGGGTCTGAATCCTCATGCCGGTGAAAACGGACTTCTTGGTGATGAAGAAGAGAAGGTCATCTTACCCACAATCAGGAAGATGCAGGATGAGCACCACATTGTGATAGGCCCATTTCCCTCGGATGGTTTCTTTGGAAGAGGAACCTTTAAACAATACGACGGGATACTTGCAATGTATCATGATCAGGGGCTCATCCCATTCAAGTCGATAGCCTTTGATGAGGGAGTAAATTTTACCGCAGGGCTGCCGTTTGTGAGAACCTCACCGGATCATGGAACCGCATTTGGAATAGCAGGTAAAAACCAGGCAAGTGAGACCTCTTTTAGGAATGCACTCTACCTTGCTAATGACGTAGTTCGGAATCGAGATAAAAGTCAGTTTAAGGATGGTGAATTAAAAAACTGGTAAACTTTTCTAAAATATCTATTTCTGTCTAAGTTTGCATTTCTCTTTGAAGAACGTGAGTGTGGTGAAAAGGTTGAAGACATACCAAATTGACATTTTCGGTCTCAAAGATGGCACTTACGAATTTGACTTCAACTTTAATGATACTTTCTTTGCTGAGTTTGAAAACAGTTTAGTCAACAAGGGAGAAGGTACTTGTAAAGTTTTAATGAAAAAAACTGATTCAATGATTACCTTAGAACTTACCGTTCTTGGGGCCATTGAGTTAGAGTGTGATAGAAGTTTGGCATCTTTTGATTACCCAATCAATGTATCAAGAACAATAATGTACAAATATGGGAACAAAGAGAAGGAACTTAGTGAAGATGTTTTTATGATTTCAAAGACTACTCAGGGAATACGGGTTGGTTCATTTCTTTACGAAATAATTAACTTGGCAGTACCAATGAAGAAGCTACATCCTAAGTTTCAGGATGAAGGCAAAGATGATGAGATGATATTCTCGTCAGCATTTGAAAAAGCAGTAAGTGTAGATCCTCGATGGGAAACATTAAAAAAATTGAATAAGCAATAAACATAAATGGCACATCCAAAACGAAAAACTTCGAAAACCAGAAGAGATAAAAGAAGAACACATTACAAAGCAACTCCTAAAAGTTTTGTAATCTGTCCTACTACCGGCGAAACTCATCTGCCTCATAGGGCATTTTGGCATGAAGATAAACTTTATTATAAGGGTAAAGTAATAGCAGAAAAAGAAGTTTTAGCATAACCGGTCAAAAAACAGATGTCCAGAATCTAAGGACACATTCGGTGGCAGATTCACTCGGGGTGCTATCCGACTAAAGTAGGCGTACAACGCTGAATAAGATTGAAACTATAAAAATGTATTTAAATAATATTTCTGAAAACCCGAAATAATCAGACAATCAACATCTTAAAAAATGGCAACTACAGCAGATATTAAAAGAGGATTGGTCATTGAATTTAATAATGGCCTATTCAGTATAATTGAATTCCAGCATGTGAAGCCTGGGAAAGGTCCCGCTTTCGTTAGGACTAAGCTGAAAAATATTACGACGGGAAAAGTCATTGATAACACCTTCTCGGCAGGACATAAAATTACTACTGCCCGAGTAGAAAGAAGACCTTACCAATATCTATATAGGGATGATATTGGTTATCATTTTATGGATACTAACACATACGAACAAGTATCTATGGAAGAGGACCTGATCAATGCGCCTAAATTCTTAAAAGACGGACAGGAGGTAGAACTTCTGTTTCATGCAGAGGAAGAGAAGATTTTAGGTTGTGAACTCCCACAGCACGTAGTATTGACTGTGACGGAGGCCGCTCCGGGTGTCAGAGGCAATACTGCAACGAACGCAACCAAGAATGCCGTAGTAGAAACAGGAGCAACCATTCAGGTACCCATGTTTATTGAACAAGATGAGGTCGTCAAAATCAGCACAGTTGATGGTTCGTATGTAGAGCGGGTAAAATAATTTTTCATAACTTCGTTAGTAAAAATTCTTTAATCAACCAATAATCCATGAAAGTAAAAGAAATTCAAGAACTTATCAGTTTCCTTTCTGAGTCAGGATTGGAGGAAGTCAATATTGAAACGGAAAATTTTAAAGTAAGTATCAAGCGGAGTGCTGATCAGCACGTAGTGTCCGCTCCAGTAGTGCATGCTGCCAGTCCGGCTCCCGTTTCCCAGGCAGTGTCTGCTGCTCCGTCATTGACGGGTTCAAATTCGGAGAATACACCTGCGACTACTGATAACCTGATTGAAATAAAATCCCCAATGATTGGCACATTTTACCGATCTGCAAATCCGGAATCTCCGGCTTTTGTTGAGGTGGGAAGTAAAGTGAAAACCGGAGATGCCGTCTGTATCATTGAGGCAATGAAGCTCTTTAACGAGATTGAATCTGAAGTTTCTGGTAAAATTATGAAGGTACTAGTGGACAATGCTCAGCCGGTTGAGTATGATCAACCGCTCTTTTTGGTAGACCCATCTTAAACCCCTCAAGAAATGTTCAATAAAATATTGATAGCCAATCGAGGAGAGATTGCTCTTCGCATTATTCGGACGTGTAAGGAAATGGGCATAAAGACAGTGGCGGTATACTCCAAAGCAGATACTGACGGCCTACATGTTCGATTTGCCGATGAAGCCGTCTGCATCGGCCCCGCGGCCGGAAAGGATTCGTACCTTAAAATTCCCAACATCATCGCAGCAGCAGAAGTAACCAATGCAGATGCGATCCATCCGGGATATGGATTTCTATCGGAAAATGCCGATTTCTCTCGCATGTGTTCAGAATATAACATCAAGTTTATCGGGGCGAGCGAAGAGATGATCAGCAAAATGGGTGACAAAGCCACCGCTAAAGCAACGATGATTGAGGCAGGCGTACCATGTATTCCCGGTTCTGACGGATTACTAGAGTCCGTGGAGCAAGGCATAAGCCTAGCGAAGGAGATTGGCTATCCGGTGATGATCAAAGCTACTGCCGGCGGCGGTGGTAAGGGGATGCGCCTTATTAAAGAAGAAGGTGAGTTTCGGAAAGCATGGGACAGTGCCCGACAGGAGGCAGTCACTTCCTTCGGTAATGACGGGATGTATATGGAGAAGTTCGTGGAAGAGCCGCGCCACGTAGAAATCCAGATCGTGGGCGATAGCAGCGGAAAAGCATGTCATCTATCAGAGAGAGATTGCTCTATTCAGCGAAGGCACCAGAAACTGATTGAAGAGACACCCTCTCCCATCGTCTCCCAAGAGCTAAGAGAAAGAATGGGGGCTGCGGCGATCAAAGGGGCAGAGGCCATCAGATACGAAGGGGCGGGCACGGTAGAGTTCCTTGTAGACAAAAATGGTGACTTTTACTTCATGGAGATGAATACCCGTATCCAAGTAGAGCATCCGATCACCGAGGAGGTAACCGACTATGATTTAATCAAAGAACAGATTAAAGTAGCGAATGGTGAGAATATCTCCGGAAGAAATTACTATCCGCAACTCCACTCAATTGAAGTGCGGATTAATGCGGAAGACCCGGGCAATGACTTCAGACCAAGTCCCGGTAAGATCACCAACCTTCACCTACCCGGTGGACATGGCATTCGGGTTGATAGCCACGTATATGCAGGCTATATGATCCCCCCATTCTACGACTCAATGATCGGCAAGCTGATCGTGAGTGCACAGACACGTGAAGAGGCGATCATCAAGATGGCGCGTGCATTGGAAGAGACAGTAATTGAAGGTATCAAGACGACGGTTCCGTTCCATCTAAAGATGATGAATGATGAGGGCTTTAAGTCCGGGAAGTTTACTACTAAGTACCTAGACGATTGGGACTTTAGTGGACTATAAAATTACTTATGTTGTGGGTGACAACCTTTTAAATCTTTTTCTGATAGAGTTTCTTGAGTAAAAAATTGCTTTCGATGAGGATGATGAAGAAAAACTATAACCCTATTAATTCAGATTGTGCCGATAGAATTTTATTGTTTTCCTATTAGAGCAGCTACTCCCTCACAAACTTCAGTAAACGCCCGCCCGGTAACTGCACGAAGTACAGGCCGCTGCGCAGAGACGCTATGTCCATTTGGGTGTTGGTGGGGCCTTTCAGCAGTGGCTTGCCGCTTAAACTCAGTATTTGGAATGTCCTTCCGACGGGAGACCGCACCTCCAGATAGCGGCCCGAAGGGTTAGGGAAGATGATGGCCTCAGTTTCTTTGTCTGCCGCACTCAGCGGGCAGATCACTTGCTGCGTTTGCGTAGATGTGTTGCTCGCAACATCCGTGTACTTCCACGTAATCGTAGTGCTTGCCGTGATAGG
>JAPPDO010000003.1 GCA_028821635.1 Ekhidna sp. | reverse complement strand
TACACACTTATGATATGTTGGAGAAAAGGAGATTGATCTTCTTTAACTACTTAATTCTTTTCTGTTTACTTACAGTTACCGTTCTAGGACTCACCACGCTTTATTTTGGGTTTTTTGTGCAGGCAGTAGTTTGTGGTGTAGGCCTCATCCTTTTTGCTTTGCTTCTGCGCCTGAATAGAAGCGGAGATATCAACATTTCCAAGCATCTTTTTTTGACCATCGCTTCTGCACTTATTGCCGGAGGTACTTTGATAAATCAAAATAATGGATATGCCGTCGACTCAGAAAATATGCTACTTCCACTCATGGCAATCACGCTATTTATCCTTGATGGTAAAAGAAAGCATCTCTTTTTCTGGCTGGTTTTTGGCATCTACTTGTGGTTGAAGATTATCTCTATAAAGCCTGACGAAGGAGTTGAAGAACAGCTTCACCTGATCCTAGTAGTTTTAAATAGCATTATCGTTGGTGTAGTAACGTATGTATTCTTAACGGCTTTTAGAATGATACTTATCAAAGCTCTTAATGAAAGTGAAAGAAATGAACGAAGGCTTTTTTCAATGATTGATAATGTGCCGGTCCGTTTGGCATTAGTTGATAAACATGGCAAATATATTTTAACAAATGAGGACTACGCATCCGCTTTTAGAGTCACTAGAGAAGAGATAGTTGGCAAAAACAGATCTGAGGTATTACCTGCGAAAACGCTCAGTAACCAAAAGAAATTTTTTGAACGTGCACAACGAGGAGAGTCTGTTTCTTTCTTTGAGAAAGTAGACCTGCCAAATGGTACGACTATCTCTTCAAATGGTAAGTATGAGCCGATCTTCAATGATAAAAAAGAAGTTGAGGCAATAACAGTATGTGTTGATGATGTGACCTCATTAGTAAAAACACAAGAAGCACTCAAAACCTCTAACGAAACCAAGGATAAGTTATTTTCAATCATTGCCCATGATATAAAAAGTCCATTAAATATGTTCCAGACTTTTTTAAATGTGAATGATCAGGCTGATATGTCTCCCAAAGAATTTTTTGCATACCAGGAAATACTTAAACAAAAGCTAACCTCACTCACCAGAACGGTAGATGAGCTTTTAGTATGGTCAAGAATGCAACTGGGGGGTATAAATGCCTACCCTGCAAAGGTTAATGTTTGCGACATCGTAAACCAGAATGTAAGTTTATTTGATTCTTTGATCAAAAAGAAAAATGTTAAGTTCAAAGTAGACGCATCATGCGATACCTCTGCATGGATTGACGAAGATCATTTTAAGATTGCAATTAGAAATCTCATCCATAATGCAATCAAGTTTACCAATGGCGGCGGTACGGTGGAAATCTGCTCTGACCAAAATGAAAAAGAGACGATAGTTAAGGTGGCCGATACAGGGGTGGGGATGGACTCCAGTGTAATTAATTCCATTACAAGGAAGGAAATTCAAAATTCTAAAGCAGGGACGGAAAAAGAAACGGGAACCGGCCTAGGTCTTTGCCTAAGCATCGGGCTCCTAGAGAAGAACAACTGTGAGGTTTCAGTTAAAAGCGAAGTAAATAAAGGAACCACATTTGAAATCAAAATTCCTAATCAGGCACAAAAAATCACTGCATTAGTAAGTTAAACGCTTATATGTGACTGGCCTGGGGTTCGAACCCAGGACCCACGCCTTAAAAGGGCGTTGCTCTACCAACTGAGCTAGCCAGTCAAATTTACTTTAATCAGAATTTAAAGATTGTTTACTTTCTAACCACATCATTCATTAAAAAATGAAAATAAGTTAGCCTAGTTCTCTAAATTGCAAATACAAAAATAGGCATCTTAACATTATCATACCCTATGACTTCCGGAATAATCCTAAGGTCATTTTCTGTTATGCTATTTCTAATCTCAACTGCCAGTTTCGGAGCGGAGGATCTGCCACGATTGAACGCCGCTGATTCGCTCTTTGATGAGGAGAAGTATACAGAGGCAATGGAATCATACCTTTCCCTTTTTGAAGATGATTTTTCTACCCCCTCCATGCTGCTTAAAATGGCTTACGTTGCCGATGCGACCGGAAATTACCCCTTTGCATTATACTATTTAGATCGCTATTATAAAATATCAGGCGACCGGCTGACTGTCGGAAAAATTAAAGATTTGGCTGAAGCTAACGATCTTTCTGGCTATGTGTACTCTGATGTGGATTACTTAGCGGCTGTTTTCTCGAAATACAAAATAGTAGTATTCGCTTTGATTCTTGCAGTGCTTTTATCCTTAACGTTTTATACCTACAAGAAAGCACATTTAGGAGAAAGACCGTATGCAGTGCTTGTTATACAATTCTTTTTGGGAGGTGTTCTATTCATTATGGTAAATTTTAAGACAGAGGAGAAAGCTATCATCATTTCTAATCAGTCACTTTTGAGATCCGGCCCCTCAGCCGGGGCAGAACCTGTCACAGTTATTGATAGAGGTCATAAGATCACCATCCTTGAGAAATCTGACGTATGGAGTAGAATCTTATGGGATGGAGATGAAGTTTTTATCAGAAGCAGCCGCATAAAACTGATCTAGTCGCTCTTCAACAAAGTCTGTCCGGTACCCTCTTTTAGAGGCAGCTTTATGAATTGTTAACTTTTGGAAAGTTTCAAACTTTCCGGAATCTCCTCAATATCTGCAGCCCCCATCTGAAATATAGCTATACAACTTCATAGGAAGGCTACAATTAATTACTGTGCAACTCTGCTTTGGCATTTTAATCTTATTGCTCGCCTGTAAGGCCGCCCCACACATCTATGCAACTTATATTAAAGTGAGTCCGACGCAAGAAAGTGTGATTTTTTGTTGTAAATAAGATAGACTGATGGCATATTAACATCTTGAAATACAATATATTAACTAAAAATCTACTTATTATACTATCAACTACTAAAATGATCAAAATATTCTGTGTTATTGAAGATTGCTTATCTGCCTATCAAGAAAGGTTGCTAATCACTAAGCGCAAATAAAACCTCGTAATTTGATACTAAACAACTCATTTTGCCTATTCAAAAGGAAGGCTTACATTGAACTCAGGTTATTTGCTTTATCTATTGATTGGGATAAGAAAACACTATCAGGCAATGAGATTATTGGTGATACTATTTCCCAAAAGTGTGCTTTGGTAAGGTCAGGGTACGGTTTGGAAAATTCAAAGTAAATCACATCCTTTTTTGAGATTCAGAATTTGTAAGAGGCGGCAATCGAAAAAAATCTTTTTAACACAATAAAAGTCTTTGTAGATGAGTAATAGGTGTTCAAAGTGTTTCTGACAATGGAGTCATTGTTGAGTAAATTGTAAATTGTTCCTTTAGCTTCAAAGCGATTTGATATTTTATATTGAACTTCTCCTATGACATTGGTGTATGCCTGACGGGCATTATTTTCTCTTTTAAAAACCTGGTGTTCTGCCGAGATTGTAAACAACCAATCCTTTAAATTCTGGCTAAGTTCTATTGAAGGTCTCCAGTTGGTGGTAGCAAATGAAACCTCATTCTGCCTAAACAAATTGCCGTCCAGCCTAATACCTACAGCTACTTCGCTCTTCTCCAGAGGCTCTAAACTGAAGCTAAGCTCACTTGAAGTGATTAAGGAGTTATTTTCTATTATTGTATTATCTACAATGTTTTGAAAATTCTCAAAAACAAGATTACCCTTCAAAAAAACAGAGAAGTTACTCCAATTCTTATCCAGTCTAATCAACCCAAAAATTTGGTCTTCCGGTTGATTATTGAAAGACCTTAACGTTTGAGTGCTTTTGGAGTCGGTAGCTATTTCATTTCTAAAAGCATATAATTTTCTTAAATAGCCGGCGTTAAATATGAAGGTCATTTGACTCCAGATATTGAAATTAAAATAGCTCACAGACAAATCGTGATGAAGTGAATGATTGAGCATAATGTTACCATTTTCCAGTGTCCTGTAATTTTTCACAATTGGCTCTGTAATTAATTGGTCGACTATTGGGTAGATCACATCTACTGAGTAGCTCAATCGTAGAGAGTGAGCATCATTGAAATTCTGCTTGACGTTGAGTAGTGGGGTAAAAATATAATCTCTTGTTTTTGATTCTTCAGAAGGCATCTCAGTTGAGAAGGCGTGCATTTTCCCTCCCATTTCAAACCGGAAATTACCCGCCATCTGTTGAAAAGAGAGCCCGGCGTAAGTGTCAGTAACGGTGTAGTTCGCATCGTTCGTGAAAATAGATTTATTTGCTTCCGGCAAGAATAAACGACTCAGGAGTTTTTGATTATTTCTTTGATACCCTACAGAGGACTTCAATATACTTTTTAGTCCAAAATCTCTTGAAAAGCTTAATTGGGTAAGAAGTCCGGCTTCATTTCTATCACCGGATTGGAACAGTTGATCTAATCGTTGGCCCAGTTGCTCTTCAAAAATTGTCTGGTCTGAATCTAGGTTCAATGCCGTAGAATTGTCACTAACAATATATCTTGTTTGGAACTTAAATACGCCCTTATTATTGAGTTTATGATTGATTATCAGTTGCTGATCGAGTGATTTTGATTGCCTGTTATTGGCGGAGGAGCGAGCTAATATGCCTGCACCCACATCTAATAACCTATTGCTTGACTCATCAATTTCTGTATGTTTGTAGTAAGGGGAGTACTTCAGAAAAGTATTTTTTCCTAAGACATACTTTATGGTTGATTTATGAAGCAATGTGTTAAATGTCTGGTTTAATGTAAAATCTTCATTTTCGGTGATCTCACCAAGAGGAGAGGTGAACTGCCGCTCCTCCTCCGATAAAAAAGAGGGATTCGAGTTTGAGTAAATAGTGAAAGTATTCGCTTTAAATTTTTTCTTTTTCGATTGAAAGTTCATATTGATTGAAGCTGTTTCTGATGGTCTTTCATTGACTAACTCCGGAGAAAACACGCCAACTTCTAAGTCTCTTAATGAAAACTGAACTTCATCTTCATCGTCTTCAAGGAGGGATTCCAGTCCGCCAAACAATTCGAGGTAGTCTCTGGTGGTAAAAAGGGATTCATTTATGTTATTCGCATCAGCGATTACCGCCGCATCAAACTGCTTACTAAAATAAAAAGCCCTCTCCTGAGCCTGGTATCTTTTATTGAAATCACCTCCAATCAGCGCATTACCAAAGACGATATTTCCCTTATTTTCATTGAGAATGAGGTTTAATGCTTTCTTTCTCGTTTCCCCCAGATTTAAAGGGTTATCTGAAAAATTGTCAATTAATTGTATTTTACTTAAAGCATCGGCAGGAATATTATCTGTTGCCATCTTGGTGTTATTCCCAAAAAATGGTTTTCCTTCTATCATGATGTTATTAACCTTCTTACCTTGATGGTAGGTATCTCCATTTTCATTAACCTCAAATCCCGGCAACCGCTCCAGCAGTTCTTTAAGTGCTTCCTCATTCCCTTTTGCAAAGGCAGAGGCACTGTATGTTGTAGTATCACCATTTATGGATATAGGCAAAGTTTCTGTGACTGTCACCTCTTCAAGCAGCAACTGATCCTCTTCCAATACAAAAAAATGTTCCTGATTTTGTTTGTTTATTAAAAGCCGAGAAGTATCAGCTTTGTAATTCAAATGATTAACAATAAACAGATAAGATCTGTCGCAGGGTAGGTTTATCTGAAAAATTCCGTCTTTATCAGACACAGAAAAGCCAACCACTTGATAAAGAGAATCATACCCAACAACGGTGGCAGAAAGTATAGGTGCTCCGATAGCATCTATTATTCTACCCTTGATCTGGCAAATATCCTGGGCTCGTGTGAGGCTTAAATCCAAATAGACTAAAACCAAGGTGAGCAAGTATATTCTTACTGACACTTACTAATGTTCCAAATACACTAAACTATTAAACGGGCGAAAATTAATCATCTATGATAGTGGTTCCTTCCATATCATCGTACATTTCCCTAAGATTTTCAGCGTAGATGTTTTTTAGTTCTTGAAACTCTTCATCTGTTATCTGCTTTCCCTTACGTGGTTTTTCTACTTTTCTTTCTGTGTTCAATATCACTTCTGTGGCAATTACTGACGAATTATCCGCAAAGTTTACTTCCAATATCAAACCCGGAAGCCCCCATAAGTTATCCGGACCGGTACTAATTGGAAACTCATTAGTATACCATGCAGTCACAACCGAGCTATCAATAGTTGCTACGGCTTTTTGTGCGGTATATTTTCCAATATCCTTTTTTTCTTTCAATACTTCCCATGGAATCGTTGGGAGTTTTTTATTGACCAAGAATTTCCTGCCTCCTAGTTCATATTGGGTCATCAGTATCTTTTCCGTCAGATTTTTAAACACGACGGAAACACTTCCTTTAGTATCAGAGGTGACAATATTTATATTACTATTTGGCTGTTTGCCAATAGCCTCTTTTTCATAATACGAAGAATTAACTCCATCAACAATCAGCGTCATTTGTTTCTGATACTTCTTTTTCAAGGCTGGCAATACTTGATCCCTTAAGTGCTCGGGAATATTCTCCAACGCTCCTTTAGGCATAGGACGAATTTCCAGGTAAGTAACCTCAATAGATCTGTTTTGTGAAAGACTAGCATGTCCTACACAAAAAAATAGTATAAATAAATAGATAGAAACTTTCATGGCTCAATAAGATTATTTTTTATTTAAATGAATAGATATTATTACCCAATGATGCTTAATAGTTTAATGTAACAATAATTATTTATATTTAAAGTTATAAATCTACTCACGAAATTAAAAAAGGTATTGTAAACAGAAAGCAAAACTACGGCTGTAAAAGTTGTGGGTATCATTACACGGTAATGCGTAAAATGACTGCAAAACTTGCTGTTATGAAAAAATAAGCCTTACACCTTTATTTTAGGGGGTTAGGTTTTCGTGCGATCGGTCGTATGATTGGGGTCAGCCAAGTATCCATTTATCGGTGGGTCAAAAAGTTTGGCACAATATTTGAATCAGTGTAAGTAGTAGAGATAGCAGTAATGGAAAATAGAATGAGCGGCAGGCTTTCTTGTTGCAGCTACCGGACGGGCGTTTGTTGAAGTTTGTGAGGGATTAACAGAAAAAGAGATTTAAGTATTTTTGCGAGCATCACTTTTTATCGCAAATCCACTGTATTTTAGTGATGACTAATTTTCTGCGTGGCAAATACAAGCCGAATTAAGGCAATCTTTAGCTATTCTTTGTTACGATGATTATTTGAATGAAAGTGAATATAAAATTTGGATAATCATAAAAACCCTATACTTTTGCAATTCTTTTTTCGGACGTAATCGGGAAAGTTCCTTAAAATGAGTGTCTTGGGGAGATACTCAAGCGGCCAACGAGGACAGACTGTAAATCTGTTGGTGTATTCCTTCGCAGGTTCGAATCCTGCTCTCCCCACGTACTTTGTACTTTAATGTGCGGGTGTAGCTCAGTTGGTAGAGCGACAGCCTTCCAAGCTGTAGGTCGCGGGTTCAAGCCTCGTCGCCCGCTCAAAATCCTTGACTAATAGGTGAAGGTACTTTGAGTTTCTTGGCTCAACTATGACTAGATTTGAAAAAAATATTGTAGGCCAATGTAGCTCAGGGGTAGAGTGTTTCCTTGGTAAGGAAGAGGTCACGGGTTCAAATCCCGTCATTGGCTCTATTTAAAATTGAATTTTAATAAACAATAGTATAACAACAACTTTTAATAACTAAAAATTGAGGATTATCAAAAATGGCTAAAGAAACCTTTGATCGTTCGAAACCACATGTAAATATTGGTACAATCGGACATGTTGACCACGGCAAAACAACTTTAACCGCTGCTATCTCGGCTGTACTCGCTGGGAAAGGACTGGCGGAACAGAAAGACTTTTCTTCTATTGATAACGCACCGGAAGAGAAGGAAAGAGGTATTACAATTAATACTTCTCACATCGAATATAGAACAGATAAACGTCACTATGCTCATGTTGATTGCCCAGGCCACGCAGATTATGTTAAGAATATGGTAACCGGAGCGGCCCAGATGGATGGAGCTATCATCGTGGTAGCCGCAACGGACGGGCCTATGCCACAGACAAGAGAGCACATCCTTTTGTCAAGACAGGTGGGTGTTCCTGCGCTCGTCGTATTCATGAATAAAGTTGATTTGGTTGATGACGAAGAGCTTTTAGAACTTGTTGAAATGGAAATCAGAGAATTACTCTCTGATTACGATTTTCCGGGCGATGATATCCCTGTAATTCAAGGGTCTGCTCTGGGGGGGCTCAATGGAGAATCCAAGTGGGTAGAAAAAATTGAGGAACTTATGGATGCTGTTGATGAATACATTCCTATTCCGGAGAGAGCTATTGATAAGGACTTCCTGATGCCTGTTGAAGATGTATTTTCTATTACCGGTAGAGGTACTGTTGCAACCGGCAGAATTGAAAGAGGCGTAGTGAACTCCGGTGATGCGGTTGATATTATCGGTATGGGTGCTGAGAACCTTAAATCCACCGTGACCGGAGTTGAGATGTTTAGAAAAATCCTGGACAGAGGAGAAGCGGGCGACAATGTTGGGCTTCTTTTAAGAGGAATTGAAAAGACCGACATAAAAAGAGGCATGATCGTCTGTAAGCCCGGTTCTGTAACACCTCACGCTAAATTCAAAGCTGAGGTTTACGTCCTGTCTAAGGAAGAAGGTGGTCGTCATACCCCATTCTTTAACAAGTACAGACCTCAATTCTATTTGAGGACTACTGATGTGACCGGTGAGATCAAACTTCCCGATAATATTGAGATGGTTATGCCCGGTGATAATGTTAGCATCGAAGTAAACCTCATCAACCCTGTTGCTCTTGAGAAAGGATTGAGATTTGCGATTAGAGAAGGAGGTAGAACTGTAGGTTCCGGTCAGGTAACTGAAATCCTTGACTAAAGATTGATAATCTTATATTCTATATTCTAAAGATTTGGTTATAAAAACGGATCACTCCAAATTTGTAGTTCTTTTTTAGGGTTGCATCTTTTACGGGTGTAGCTCAATTGGTAGAGTAGCGGTCTCCAAAACCGTTGGTTGGGGGTTCGAGTCCCTCCTCCCGTGCTAAATGAAAGTATATGATCAAGATAGTAGCGTTTTTTAAAGAATCATACAATGAATTAACGCACAAAGTATTTTGGCCAAAATACAGTGAATTGCAAAATAGTGCTATTTTAGTGCTGATCGCATCGTTGATTTTTGCCTTGATGATTGGGGTTATTGATTATGCTTTTGATAATTTGATTGGGTTCATTTATGAAGAACTATAATTATGTGTAGTTAAGATGGAGCATAAATGGTACGTAGTAAGAGCCGTCAGTGGCAAAGAAAGAAGAGTGAAAGAGGCTATTGAGAATGAAATTGTCCGACAGAAACTTGCAGATTATATTCCGCAGGTACTTATACCCTCTGAAAAAGTTTTCGAGATGCGTAACGGTAAAAAAAGAGTACGAGAAAAAAGTTTTTTCCCCGGCTATATATTGATACAAGCTGACTTTTCTAATGGTGAAGTACAACATCTGGTTACTAATAAAGATCTAATTCCGAATGTTATTGGTTTTCTTAGCGCAACGGGAACTAGTACTACAAAAAATCCTCTTCCTCTGAGACAATCTGAGGTGAACAGAATTCTCGGCAGAGTTGATGAAGCTGAGGAGTATGAAGAAGAACTAGATACTCCATTCATCGTAGGCGAAAGCGTTAAAGTAATGGATGGTCCCTTTAGTGGCTTCACTGGCACCGTAGAAGAAGTATTTAAAGAGCGAAAAAAACTTGACGTTACAGTTAAAATATTTGGCAGAAACACGCCTATTGAACTGAATTACACACAAGTAGAGAAAAAAGATTAATATAAATGGCAAAGGAAATATCAGGATATCTAAAGCTACAAATACGAGGGGGGGCAGCAAATCCATCTCCTCCGGTCGGGCCGGCACTAGGATCCAAGGGGCTAAATATTATGGATTTTTGCAAGCAGTTTAATGCAAGAACACAAGATAAATCAGGTCAACTATTGCCGGTACTTGTGACTATTTATTCGGATAAGTCTTTTGATTTTGTAATTAAAACTCCTCCGGTTGCTTCGTTGATTATGGAGGAGGCTAAACTTAAAAAAGGTTCTTCAGAACCTAACAGAACTAAGGTTGGATCA
>JAPPDO010000429.1 GCA_028821635.1 Ekhidna sp. | reverse complement strand
CATTGTAAGTAGAGACTTTGATAAACTTTTGGGGATACTTAAGTTAGGGTTGATATGTCTGTCAAAAGTTCTTCTATTCCGGCAATTATTCTCTTAAAAGTATCCTCATTTTCATTGCCATTAGTTTCTGAATCCTGATCGTTGAGGTTCAGAGATTTTATTTTTTCACGTATACTATCTCTTTTCGCTCTAACTTGATTGATTGTACCTAATTCCATTTTCCATATTCAGATATGTAATAAAGTTTGCACATACAACAAAACAAAGCAATAAAATACAAACTCAACGTTTATTTTTACAAAGTGGCTACTTTAAACTCGTATACATTAGGCAAAGCCATTAATTGGAAACAAACTTTTTAGAAAAAGACTATATTCTTAGATAAAATTTTTATTGTATTAGCGTATCAATTTTTACACGAAGACATTGTTGGCACATTATAGTGTCTTTTTTTCATCTTGATATAAAGCAGCGATTTTGTAGTTAATTACTGCTTTAATTATTCATATTTGCGGTATTTTATACTATTCTTTTCCAAGAGCTAAGAATAAGGTACATGCTGGACAAAAAGGTCAATAACAGCAGGATTCCATAGCTTACGTTTCCATAGATAAAATTACCTAAGCTGAACAATGCCGCATAGGTTCCGACCGTCCCGACGAAAATGAGTAAAACAGCTAATCCAACGTTTGACTTCTGCGCTTTGAACCTTGACCAGCCCATTCCCGGCTGTACTTTTGAGACAAACTTTTTAATCACATCTTCCTCCTCTTGTTTGGTTATTAAAGTGATCAACACCCATACGATGGATGTAACCATTGTGGCTATTAACAGCTTAGTGGTAAAAGGATCAACAAATTCATTTTTGAGTGTCTCCTCATCAACGCTAAATGTTAGAATAAAAGCTAAAATCGTTGATGATACCATTCCCCCTATTTCTGTCCATGCGTTAATTCTCCACCAAAACCACCTCAGCAGGAAGATAGCTCCTGTTCCGGCTCCGGAGAGCAGCAGAATGCTGAACGCCTGACTGGCATTTTCCAGAATGGTGAGTGCTAAAGTTCCGGAGATGGCCATTAATAAAATGGTAGATAACCTACCCATCAGTACTAATTCTTTTTCTGATGCCTCCGGCCTCAAGAAGCGTTGGTAAAAGTCATTAATCAAATAGCTTGATCCCCAATTGAGGTGGGTGCTGATCGTGGACATAAATGCGGCAATCAAAGAAGCAACAACCAGTCCTAACCAACCGGGCGACAGAAATGTAAGCATCACAGGGTATGCAATATCTTCTCCAAGGTATTGATCTTTTATATTCGGAAATACACTTTTTATGGATTCCAAATCCGGGAATAATATAATGGAGGCAAGTGCAACAATAATCCATGCCCACGGTCGTAGTGCATAATGAGCGAGGTTGAAGAAGAGTGTAGCACCAATAGCGTGTGTTTCGTTCTTAGCCGCAAGCATACGCTGTGCAATATATCCTCCGCCTCCCGGCTCAGCACCGGGATACCAGACAGACCACCACTGGACTGCAAGGGGAACGATGAACATGGATATGACCAAAGATCGGTTTGAAAAATCAGGTATGAAATCCATTTTTGATTGAACGTGTTCATCTGACAGGAGCCCTTGAAGCCCTCCTACTTCGGGCAGATTTAATACAATGTAAGCTGTATAAAAGGCTCCGATCAGCGCAATTGAAAATTGAAAAAAATCCGTCCAGATGACTCCTCTTATGCCTCCAAGAGCAGAATATGCACCTACAACTACAGAAGAAATTAAGACTGTTTGTAACGGAGTGAACCCTAGGAGAATGGATGAGATCTTTATTGCTGCTAAGATTACAGACCCCATGATGAGGCAATTAAAGAAAAGCCCCAGATATACCGCACGAAAACCTCTTAAAAAGGCGGCCGCCTTTCCGCCGTACCGTAGTTCGTAAAATTCAAGATCGGTGAGAACACCAGACCGTCGCCATAACTTAGCATAAAGAAATACAGTAACCATCCCCGTTATTAAGAATGACCACCATGCCCAGTTTTTGGCTACTCCACCCTCCCGAACAAATCCAGTCACTAAGTTTGGAGTATCCGCAGAGAAAGTAGTGGCCACCATAGAAAAACCCAACAACCACCACGGCATTGACTTTCCAGCTAAAAAAAACTCTTCCTTACTCTTACCCGATATTCTGGCGGCAACTACACTAATGAAAATGATAGCAAGAAGAAAAATGCCAATAATGAGCCAGTCCGTAAAAGAAAGTACCATAAAATTAAGTTAAAACGAAGGTCTAATATAAGAGGACTACTTTAAATGGTTTAATAGTATCCTGAATTCAGTTATTATTTGTTTAAAATGTTATCGTAATTAAATAACATCCATTTAAATTTGCCCATAAAATAGTGATCAAATAAAATTAAACTTCAATGGAAACATTTACTGCATCCGTTAAAGACGTATCTGTAGACTTCATGCCTATTAATGGCACTGATTATCTGGAACTTTACGTAAGCAATGCAAAACAAGCAGCTTATTTCTACAAATTCGCTTTTGGCTTTCAGTCGTTAGCTTACGCCGGCCTTGAAACCGGTCTGAAAGATAGGGAGTCTTATGTGGTCTCACAGGATAAAATTCGATTAGTGCTTACTTCTCCGCTAAAGAGTGGTACGGAAATCGGGAAACATATTGATAAACACGGCGATGGAGTGAAAGTGTCTGCACTTTGGGTTGATGATGCTGCTAACGCATACTCAGAAGCAATGAAAAGAGGCGCAAAATCTTATCTGAAACCTGAAATTTTGGAGGATAATGAAGGGAAAGTTGTTCGTTCGGGAATTCACACGTACGGCGAAGTGGTTCATATCTTTATTGAAAGGAAAGAATACAGGGGCATCTTCCTGCCGGGTTACAAACCGTGGAATCCTGAATACAAAACTGAGCCTGTGGGACTGAAATATGTGGATCACATGGTGGGGAATGTAGAGTTGGGAATGATGGATGAATGGGTAAAATTTTACGAAGAAGTGCTTGGGTTCAAACAAATTCTTTCATTTGACGATAAAGATATCTCAACTCAATACACCGCTTTAATGAGCAAAGTAATGAGCAATGGGAATGGCAGAATCAAATTTCCAATCAATGAACCTGCGGCAGGACTTAAAAAGTCTCAGGTTGATGAGTACTTAGAATTTTATGAAGGAGCCGGTGTACAGCACATTGCAGTTGCAACAGACAATATTATAAATACCGTAACCGAACTTAAAGCGAGAGGAGTAGAATTTTTGCAAATTCCCGGAACCTACTATGATGTCCTTGGTGAGCGTGCCGGAACCATTGACGAAGATATTGACGTGTTAAGGCATTTAGGAATTTTAGTTGACCGTGATGAAGAAGGCTATCTGTTACAAATATTCACAAAAACAGTCCAGGCAAGACCAACGATGTTTTTTGAAGTTATCCAAAGAAAAGGAGCTACCTCTTTTGGCAAAGGAAACTTTAAAGCACTTTTTGAGGCTATAGAAAGAGAGCAGGAACGAAGAGGGACACTTTAAAATAGCTACGAGTAAAATTAACAATCCGAAAGATGATGGTGTCCCACTTATCCTTTTGAATGATGTTTATGAGCCTTACTTTAAGGAAAAGGATCGCATCATTCAGACTCAATTATGGTATAAGATCTTTGCACATAAAGTTAGAAAAACTTAAAGGCATGAGCTACAAAATAAGTTTGTCTTACGCCAACATTTAATAATGCACTCTTATGTAACTGAGTTACAAACTGCGCCTTGAGAACACATATATCAAAAGTGCCAAAATCCATGTTCGGCTACGTGAGTCGGTTGGATTGATTTTGGCTGTTTCACTAGTCCGATAGACTTTTCCGTCGTGGATTCGACTGGTATGGATATGCTTTGCTTCGTTTCTTTTTATCACCGACGTGGAACGACCATCTTGGAACGTGAAAAAGAAATGAAACATCTTGAGTAAAGCATTAATAACCCTTAAACAGGAGATATAAATGAGCAACATACCTCTTAACCGGAGAAAATTTACAAAAAAACTCTTGCATCTTTAAATAATGGTTTTACATTTACGCCTTATTGACAAATAAACAGTAAAACTATGAAACGAATATTAGATTTTATAATACCAAAATCATCGTTTAAAGTAGCTAGAGGGCATAAATTCCCCCACCCCCACCCCTATTATTTGTATTGTAAAACCAAGAAAAAGTACTATACCAAGAATAGACCTAATTCCATTTTAGGCATTTATACCTGCCGGTTTTAATTCTGCTGATGGCAACTTACAAGAAAGATGACGATAACGGCAACAGGTCACCGGTTTTTGACGCTGATGCGGCCATCGCCGCTCAGACCTACACGCAGAATGTGGAAATCACTGCACTCACACTACCACAAGCCACAGGAGGCAACGGTGCGCTGACCTACACCCTCAGCCCCAACCCGCCGCAAGGACTCGCCTTTGATCCGACACAAAGAACCATCACCGGAACACCCGAAGGCGGCCTGCCGCAAACCACGTTCACTTATACCGCCTCAACGAGGACGGAGACACTGCTAAGCTGACCTTTACCGTCCCTATGGATGCCGTGCCTGCCTTTACCAACAACGCAGCGATTGAAGATCAGACCTACACGCAGAAAATAGAAATCAGTGCGCCCACACTGCCGCAAGCCACCGGCGGCATCGGAGACCTAACCTACACGTTGAAGAAAAGTGACGGAACTGCGCTGCTCGGAGGGCTGACCTTCGACAGCACAATGCGGGTGCTGGCAGGAAGGCCGCAAGCAGGCACAGCGGTAGGTACCACAGACTACACCCTCACCGCCACAGACCGAGACGACGATGAAGATGAGCTAATTTTTAGCATTACTTACTATACGGGCGGCAGATTTTAAGCCGATGACGCTGAACAACGAGACGCTGAGCGTGGAGGGCACGATAGGAAGTGATAACACGATTGAGCTGACGAGTTCGGTGGCCTGGATGCGACTGAGGGGCTGGAATGGATTACCGTGGTGCCCGCGACGGGTACGTCAAGCGGCACGGCGCAGCGCGTTAAAGTGTCTCATGACGCGAATCCAACGGCTGAGCGGATGGGTACGATTACTTTTACAGAGACGACGGCGGGTGCGTCGCCGAAATTTTCTGTCACCTTAGACGTGACGCGGCCGATGCCAATTGTGCTCAGCACAGCAGTGCTACGCGTGTCATCTGCTTCCACATCAAATGCAACAGTAACGATTACGAGCAGCCTGGCCTAGGAGGCGACAGTTGCGTCAAAACCCGCCTGGTTTACGAGTGTTGCGCCCGATAATGAGGCGGGGACGAGTACGGATTAGGTGCTGACGCTGATGTCTCTTGCGAATACGACGGCTATGGATCGGTCGGTGACGTATTACATTTACGGAGATGATAGCGGGCGTTACGTCTCCGTTTTCTGTGACGCTGGCGGTGACGCAGGCGGGGCAGGTGCCTAATGGTATGATACCTATTAATAAACTTGAGCAGTTGAATGCGATGCGCTATGACCTGACGGGTGATGGGGAAGTGGACCACGCAGGGGCGTTTACAGATCAGACAAGCGGAGATATGCTGACAGGCATGCAACAAGCGCAGGCGGCTTATGCGGCGGCCCTTTTAGGTGCTGTCGCCGCGAATAGTTATACCGGGTATCAGCTGGCGTGGGATTTGGACTTTAAGTTAGCAAGCAGTTACGCCTCAGGCGTTGTGAACACGGACTGGACAGAGGCAGGCGGCGGCAGCGGATGGCTACCGGTGGGGGGCTTTCAGCTGATGGAGATGCTACAAATGACGCTGCTTTTTCGGGTACTTTTGACGGGAAGGGAAAGAAAATAGATAATCTGTTTATTAATAGGACGGGTACTGGGCTGGGCCTAGGCTTGTTTGGGTTTGTAACGGGTACTATTATGAATACAGGCATTACAAACGCAAAGGTGACAGGAGGAGTTAGTGCCACTGTCGGCGGGCTGGTAGGACCTCAGTGGCATGGCACAATCAGTGCCTGCTATGTTATGAATACTACTAGCAGTGCATCAGGTACTGGTGCTGTCGGCAGCTTCATAGGGTTTCACAAGGCTAATAATTCTATAATTACGGCCTGCTATACGGGGGGGAGACCCGCAGGGTCATAATATACCAACTTTAGGGGCGGCAGTGACTTCGGAACGCTCAAAATTAATTATAATTACTATCAGGCGGCAACCAGCAGCGACGACGCAGGTGCGGCAGTTCAAGCCAAGACGAAAAGCGCGCTGATCACGCCAACGGCGTACGGGAGCACGGGTATTTTCAAAGACTGGGACAACATAGACCTGAACGCAGACGGCACAAATGACACCGAAGACACAAATGACTTTTGGGAATAATATGCAGTATCCAATCCTCAAAGGCATCGGCGGAACGCAAAGATAGACGGCACCATAAACAATGCCGATCTGGCAGCGCAGCGACCTTAAAAGGGCTTTCATACTCACACTAATCACATGTTCTTTGTGTTCTCCGTAGTAAGAAGATCCTAATTCTGACAACCTTCTCCTGATGATACTAAACAACTCATAAAGATTTAACCAGAAAGGACACAGTAGGGAGAACGGAAAGATGAGATCAAAAGCGGGATGGGATATTGTTTGTGTCTGTTATTCAAATCACTTGTCTATAATGAATTAGTGATACCAAAAAGCTAATTTTTTTGTTTTCTGATTAATCCTCTAGTTTTGTCCCCTATTTAAAACAGAACGCAAGTACACTGGCCTATGGTGTAACTGGCAACACGTCTGATTTTGGTTCAGAAGAGTCTAGGTTCGAGCCCTAGTAGGCCAACTTTTAATTAAATCCGGCTTCTCTGCCGGATGTTTTCTACAGGGAATGTCATCAGTAAAAATATTTTCAGGGTCAGCTACGCAGAAGCTTGCAGAAGCCATCGCTTATAACTATGGCAGCCCTTTGGGAAAAATTGAAAAACAGGTTTTTAGTGACGGTGAGATGGGATTATACCTCTCTGAATCCGTAAGGGGATGTGACGTTTTCCTGATCCAATCTACCGCACCCCCTGCCGATAATATGTGGGAACTTTTGATGATGATTGATGCTGCAAGGAGGGCGAGTGCAAAATATGTCACGGTGGTCGTTCCCTACTACGGCTATGCACGTCAGGACAGGAAAGACAAGCCGAGAGTATCCATAGGAGCAAAACTTGCTGCAAACGTATTGACATCCGCAGGAGCAGACCGAATCATGGCATGTGATCTTCATGCAGATCAAATTCAGGGGTTCTTTGATATACCCGTCGATCACCTGGACGGGTCAGCCATCTTTGTTCCTCACCTAAAAAAACTTCAACTTAATAATCTCATATTCGCCTCACCTGATGTCGGGGGGACCAAAAGATCTCGATCTTATGCTAAGTTTTTTCAGGTAGACATGGTCGTGTGCGATAAGCACAGAAAACGAGCCAACGAGGTGGCCTCCATGCAGGTTATTGGTGACGTGGTTGGGAAAGAAGTAGTACTTGTTGATGATGTAGTGGATACTGCGGGCACGATCAGCAAAGCCGCAACGGTCATTGCAGAAAAAGGGGCTAGTTCAGTCATCGCCATAGCTACTCACGGAGTGCTCTCCGGCAATGCCTACAACAACATTGAAGAATCGGCACTTGAGCAACTGATCATTACGGATACATTACCTCAAAGGCATAAATCAGAAAAAATAAAAGTCTTAACCGTTGCCGATTTATTTGCAAAAGCCATCAGAAAAGTCCACGACTATGAGTCCATCAGCTCATTGTTTCTTAAGTGATGCAATATTAGAATGTAGTCATTCCGGTCGGATTAGAAACTACTCCTAAAAAGTCTGACGGTTCGATGGATTTCCCGTTGTAGATATGGCCTACGTGTTCATGTTTTGCTTCACTTTTTTATTACCCCACGTGGATACGTCCGGCATATAATGTCTAACGTAGAACGTATAAAAAAGAAATATAAGATTTATTTAATCAAACTCTTTGAGTATTAAAACAAAAAAAAAAATCAAAAAAAAATTGCATAAGAAAAAGTAGCCTTGTATTATTGCGTAATATTTCTATATTTTAAATTAATAAAACACTAAACTTTCTATGAGTAAGACAGCAATTAAAGATGCTTTTGAAGAAGCAAAAGCGGGCATTACAGGCTTGAAAGCAATTTCAGTAGTAGAAGTAGAATCAGGCCTGGCTATTGATTCAATGATTTTGGATAAAGATTTCGACCTTGAGGCGGCGGGTGCATATAATGCCGAAGTGCTTAAGGCCAAGATCAAGGCTAAAAATGCAATGGGCATGGATAAAGAGAGGATTGATTTAATTCTTATTGAACTCACCACTCAAAACCATTTAATACAGCCGTCGCCTAATGGTAAATACCTGGTGTATATCGCAGTGGATAAAAACACTTCCAACATCGGGATCACTCGGAAAATAGCACTTTCTGTTGGTAAAAAGGTTCAAGAACAATTATAACGTTGGAAAAAGCTGCGGATACAGAGACTTCTAAAGACTGGGAAGCAATTCAACACATGTTACTTTCTCCAGTCGAAAACTTCAAAATCGGCTTTATTGAGGCAGAGATTTTTTTTCAGCCCTTTAAAGCACCGGGAGGAGATTTCTATTGGTGCAAAAATTTTCAGTATCAATCAGTCTATGTGTTAGGTGATTGCACCGGACATGGAATTTGCGGTGCGATGGTCTCTATGTCCGTAGCTTCTTTGTTAGTTCAATATTTCAGTGCGCTTCCGCCGGTGTCTGTGAATGCCGCATTACAGGACATTTATGGTTCTCTCAAATTGGTTCAAAGGGAAAATGACTTTTTGGATGCGGAGTTGGGAATTATTTTTTTAGACAGAAGGAAAAAATTACTTCGCTATTCCGGCACAGGTGTCAATTTGATCCATAAATCAGGAGAAGACTGCGAATTGTATCAAACCAGAAAAGTAAAATTTCTGTCCAATAAACAATGCGAGTATGAAGTTCGATTAGAGGCGGGAGATCAACTTTTCCTGTACACCGACGGTATTACTGACCAGTTTGATGGAGCTAATTCCAAGAGATTGGGGAGTAATTCGTTGCTGGAAATAATAAAAAAGCTGCCTA
Organism: Ekhidna sp.; assembly: GCA_028821635.1. Classification (GTDB taxonomy): domain Bacteria; phylum Bacteroidota; class Bacteroidia; order Cytophagales; family Cyclobacteriaceae; genus Ekhidna. The sequence continues at coordinate 1,042 of JAPPDO010000429.1, read as the reverse complement.
AGCAGACTTCGCTGAAGGAGTTTGAGTGCCTTTTTCAGGAGTATAAAGGTAAAACTCCCAGAAATGACGATCAAACAATGCTTTTACTAACATATTAACGTTTACATCACTTAAACGCTGTTTAATTAGATAATAACGATTAGGCTGAGCAAAGGAAATAATATATATTATATTAAATAAACAATTTTATATCTGCCGTTATATCAAAAGACATTGATTCAACATAGATATCCGTCGCAGAGTCGACCGTCTTGAAATGATGAGGAGAAAATGAAGAGTAATCTCCTTATTCATAAAAGAGTTCCGTCCTGAAATAGGTTGTCACTAATTATTGTCACTATGAAAGAAGTACAAAAATCGGTTGTCTACGTAAACTACAAAAACAGTCAGCACTACCGTAAGGTCTACAAGATATTTTTGATTGAAGAGGTTGCTTCTAACATAGGACAGCCTTACCTTCATCAAGTGCAAGCATGACATTCCGAGAGGAAGTTTAAGCTATCTGAATAAAGCGTTCTGGTTGGGCTATTATCGTATCTGGAAGCAAGTACTAAGCGTCCGGACGATAGCTTGCTTAGCTAGGAGGAGCAGGTTGCGCGGCTTAGGGTAGCGTTGGAACTAGTCACGCTGAAAGTGGCGGCTTTGAAGATGCTTATAGATGTTGCCGAAGATCAACTCAATGTTGATATTAGATAAAAAGTGTAGTCTCAAACAGTCGCAATCATGCGGAAATTTATCCCAATAAGGGCTCAGCATGCCTGTGCTGATCAGGCCGAGCCAACTGCTTGGAAAGAGCCTTCAGGCGTATTATAACGTATAGAACCTTGAAAAGGAGCAGACTGGCTTTGCCAGCGTGACAGCAGGACTGGTCATTGATTTACGCACTCAAGTCGGCAATCTTAAATTAGTCAACCGCAGACTGCTTCCTTTAATCAATGAGTCGTTGGAGATGCAGAGGCTGAATATCGGCAGGGATTATGTAGTATCATTGTAAACTAATAACAGAATTAAGTAAAAAACTGCTGGCATGGAATATCAGACG
>JAPPDO010000372.1 GCA_028821635.1 Ekhidna sp. | reverse complement strand
TGGGAACCGCCTTTCGTTACACCTTCCCTGAAAACACCTTCAACGATGCCGACGGCGACGCACTGACCTACACCGCCGCACAGGGCGACGGCTCACCCCTGCCCGGCTGGCTGAGCTTTGATGGACGTACTCGCACCTTCTCAGGCACCCCGCAAGCAGGGAATGAGGGTATATTGAGCGTAAAAGTGACTGTTAGCGACGGTAATGGCGGCTCCATTTCCGACAGTTTTGAAATTACGATAGGGGAGGCCGTGCTAGGAACTCAGGAAGCGGAGGACTTCTCCATTTATCCCAACCCGGCTTCCGGTCATTTCACACTCACAGGCGTTTCCAAGTCTTTGAGCGGGGTTAGTCTCGTCAGCATGGCGGGTAGGAAAATCAGACACTATCCCGCATCAGAAGACGGAAGGTACGATATTTCAGACCTGAGTGAGGGTATCTTCTTGGTAATCGTTGAAACAAACAGCGGGCGGAAGCACACCGGAAGGGTCGTGATAAAAAGGTAGTAAAAATAAAGAGTCTGAGGAGTCATCTTATAAATTTTACATAGCAAGTGTGTTTATGATCCGGCTGGGATCGTCTGAGTAGGGGTGGCTACACCTTTAAAAATGGCTGTCTGCGTAGCATACGTCTTAGCGACAGTCCGTGCGATGAATGTTCAGGAGTTGCGAGAGGAACTCTTCGGAAGTGCACTTCTTACAGAGATAGATTTTACTTATTAAGCAAAAGTTAGGAACAATGGCCGTCAATTAAAGTCGGGTGATACATATTTCTGCTCTAGCATTTATTTTTTCTATTTACTACAGAAGAGTGGAAGTAATGGAGCCTTTAATCAAAACTCTTGGAGCTTAAAATTTGCATAAAGGTATTTTTGATGATTTATTTGTAGTATATTTGAAATTGATGTTCAACATACAGAGAGGTGGCCGAGTGGTTGAAGGCGCACGCCTGGAAAGTGTGTATATCCCCAAAGGATATCGAGGGTTCGAATCCCTCTCTCTCTGCTGTTTTTTTGTTATTTTGAAAATTTCAAAAAGATTTTTTTACAAACAGTAGCTTTTTAGAGCAGCTATTTGCAAATTTGAATTTTATTAAACATCAAATATTTAAATCAAACCGAATAACTTACGAAATCAAACTATGAAAAAGTTATTGACTCTTTTTATGCTGGCAAGTGTGATCGTTCTTCATGCTTCTGTGCAAGACACGTTTGTTGACTCCGATTCACTCGCCACAGAATCTACCGTTATTGATACTGTTGCCGAAGAGGAGGCAGTTACGGAAGAACCGATTGATAAAGTCTTTCTCGCTGAGGAATCTTCAGATTCAAAAAGTTTCCATCAGGTAGTGAAACAATACTTTATAGATGGGGATGCTACATTTATGACATTCCCGCTTCTTTGTTTGATTCTTGGATTGGCCATTGCAATTGAAAGAATCATACATCTCAACATGGCTTCGACGAATACAAAAAAATTGCTTGACGGCGTAGAAAAGGCCATGGGTTCCGGAGGCGCAGATGCGGCCAAAGAAGTTTGTAGAAATACAAGAGGGCCTGTAGCTTCTATTTTTGTTCAGGGGCTGATGAGAATGTCCGAAGGGATAGAAATGGTAGAGAAATCAATTATTTCTTACGGATCCGTTGAGATGGGTAAACTGGAAAGGGGAATGATCTGGATTTCGCTATTTATTGCATTGGCTCCAATGTTAGGTTTCATGGGCACTGTAATAGGTATGATTGCGGCATTTGATGCAATCGCAGAAGCAGGAGACGTGTCACCGGCACTGGTAGCAAGCGGTATCAAAGTAGCACTTTTAACAACGGTGGCCGGCTTGATCGTTGCCGTTATTTTACAATTATTCTACAATTATTTAGTTTCCAAAGTAGATTCGATTGTAAACAGCATGGAAGATGCTTCTATTTCACTGGTAGATATTTTGGTTAAGCATAACCTGTCTAAGTAATTAATTAAAAAGATTGATGATGGTAGACATAGGATTATTTCTAGCATACGTATTGACAGGTCTTTGTATTATCGTAGCTATCTTTATGCCATTGATAAAGGCTTTTGGAGATATTAAATCTCTGAGAAAGATGGTAGCGGGCATAGGTGCTTTGTTGATAGCATTCTTCATTGCTTACCTGACTTCAAGTGGAGAAGCTGAAGGGGATTATTCAGAACGTACCGTAAAATTGGTGGGAGCCGGAATTATTACTTTTTACATTTTGGCTATCACCGCTATCTTAGGGATTGTATACACAGAGATTAGAAAAGCATTCAAATAATGGCAAGAAATAAAGATAGAGGGATTCCGGAGGTAAACTCCGGCTCAATGGCTGATATTGCATTTCTTCTGCTCATTTTCTTTCTAGTTACAACTACAATTGCCAATGATAAAGGAATATTGATGCAGTTGCCGCCGCCGCCTGAAGAAGAAATTGAAATCAAGCTTCAGGAACGAAACATATTTAAAATCCTTGCCAATTCAAATGATCAACTGCTTGTAGAAAATGAGCCGTTTAACGAGCCGACCAGTGAGCTTAAACAAATGGTTAAGGATCATATCCTGAACTTTGGAAAAATCTCCTCCGAAGAAACCGTTGATCTGTATAATAGCCTGCCGGCTTCTTTGAAATCGCAAGCAAAACAGGATCCGGCTTCTTCTGACAGCCCCGGTGATGCAATTGTATCGTTTAAGGCAAATAGAGGCACGAGTTATGAGCTATATATAGAAGTCTTAGATGCACTTCACGCAGCATATAATGAAATTTATGCTGAGAGAGTAGGCATTAGCGCAGAAGAGTTTTTGCAGTTAGATCAAAGCGATGATTTACAGCGAAGGGCTTACAAGCAGGCAAGATCGGGTATTCCGAAGGCTATTTCAATTGCTGAACCGGATAAATAAATACGACCATGTCAAAGTTTAAGAAAAACTCCAAAGCATCCCAGGACATTCCCACAGCGGCATTGCCGGATATTATATTCATGTTGCTATTCTTTTTTATGGTTACAACCGTAATGAGAGAGCAGGAGATTTTAGTCAAGCAAATTTTACCAAAAGCAGAGCAACTGAGTAAGATTCAGAAAAAGTCTTTGGTTAGCCACATTTATATTGGTGAACCAACAAATATTGGTACTTATGGTGAAGAACCAAGGATTCAGACGAATGATGTTTTTGTAGAGCCGGACGAGTTGACACTCTTCGTAAATCAGGAAAAGGATAAACTCTCAGAGGCTGAAAGGGATCGAATAACTATGGCACTAAATATTGATTCAGATGTTAAAATGGGGATTGTTTCCGATGTGGAGCAGACCCTCAGAAAGTCTAACGCCAGAAAACTTCTCTATAAATCGCTGAAGTCTTTGAAAGATTAGAAAGCAAAAAAAACTACGGGTTTTGTTAGATTTTTTTACTAAGCCATCGTTTTTTTAGCATCTAAATACGGAATCCACTCTTCTTGATATGGGGTGTGACTCATTCGGAGAAATGAAAGATAGGAAGGCTTCATCGGTTTCTTTTTTAGTTTCATTCCTGCTTTTTCTAAAGTGAAGTCCCCTTTTATTGAATTACATCTTTTACACGCTGTAACGAGGTTTGTCCATGTAGACTTTCCTCCTTTTGATCTTGGCACAATGTGGTCTAAAGTGAGATCTTTTGATGTCCCGCAATATTGGCACTTACTGTCATCTCTTTTAAAAATGTTCTGGCGACTCATCACAACTTCTTTGTATGGAATGTTTACGTATTGCTTTACTCTTACCACGGACGGGAAAGGGAAAGATTCGGATATAGACCTTAAACGCTTCTGTTTAATGGATTCTATTAAATCAGCTTTTTTAAGAAATATTAAAAGAAAGGCTCTCTGCACGGTGCAAACAGTAAGTAATGAATAATCCTGATTTAGTACTAATACCATGACTATATCTTCAATCTGTCCAATTCTCTTTTTTGATCCTTCTTTTTAATATCATCACGCTTGTCGTAGTGTTTTTTACCCCTTGCCAAGGCAATTTCTAACTTAGCAAAACCTCTATTATTGATAAATAGCTTAACAGGGACAATTGTTAGACCTTTTTCTTCTGTTTTTGATCTTAGCTTTTGAATCTCTTTTTTTGTAAGGAGGAGTTTTCTTTCTCTTGTTATCGGGTGGCTTTTAAAACTTGCACTTGAATACGGAGATATGCTCAGCCCCTTAACATAAACTTCGTTGTTTTGTAAATAACAGTATGCTTCCCGGACACTGGCCTTCCCCTCTCTGATGGATTTAATTTCTGTTCCTTTGAGAACCATACCGGCCTCAAATTTCTCTAAAAGCTCGAATTCGTAGCTTACCTTTCTGTTTTTTATTTGAATATTATTTGAAAATCTTGCTTTTGACACAATAGAAAGACTAACCTGAAATTGATGTAATATTAAGCACCTCGAAGATAAACCGGATGATAGTTTTTATGTCTTAACAGCAATAAAGCAAGAACTCCATGAATTTGCTAAAATATAGTAGATTTATACTAGAAATAATGTACGTAAATAAAATTATAAACCATCTCAAATGTTTATTGATTACTAGCAAGGTGAATAACTTTTTAGTTTAAATCACAGCGAGTTATGTTAAAAATAAAAAATGGGAATTATATACTATTTGACCCACAAACTTAACTATGTTAAACACTTTTTAGATAAAATTTGGGATGTATATCGGGAATATAACGCACTTGAATTATTATCAATTGCTCACCAAAAAAAAACATCAATGGCACAAGACCATCAACTCAAAACGAATAAATTCTCATATTTCTAATGATTTGATAAAAGAATATTATAAATTGAAAGCCCAAGATAAAAATGATGATTTTGACAATACCAGAAAACTTATGTTTACTTTTTACATATTTAGGAATAATCTATTTTTCTTTAAATATTTTAAATTATATGATAAAAATAATTAAATATCTTAAAAAATAAATAACTAATATGATCTACAGTTCAATTACAATAGTCAATCATTTTATTCAGGAATATGGAAGCTCAACCAAACTAAAATATATTGAACAAGACTGTATTGATGAACAAACATCCTAACCCCAATAGCTTAATACAAATAATACTATAACAACAAAAAGGAAAACCCACAGAACGACCTGTACGCTTTATACATTGGACGTTAACCATAATTATTACTTCACGCCGACCAGTTTACCAAATTGTATTTTTTTCTTAGAATCATCTATGGATAATTTATATAAATTTTCTGATTGAATACACTTTAAAACCTTCCTATATAGATAAGATTTTGACTCGTCTGTAATATTTTCAGAACCTTGAGTTCCTGTTTTAGGGTGAAGAAACATTAAATAAAGTGATTCCTTTTTAATTACTAACAGAAAATAAATTCTAAATCCACCTCTTCCACCAAGTCTCTTTTTTATATATGGGACCTCGTCATTACGATTCAGTCTTGTTCCTGAACGTAGCTGTTCTAATGTTTTATCAAAAAAGTAATTTATTATTTCTTGTTCTATTGTTTGATAAGACTTTTTAGATTTTAATTTTTCAAATTCAACTTTAAAGTCCTCTAAACAATATAATTCCATTATTACACAAGAGACAATTTTTGAGTAGTTTCCGAAAAATCTGGCATTTCAGGCAAGAAGAAAAATACAGATTCTAAATCTTTATAAGATTCTTTCAATTCATCAATGGAATTTTTGAAATCTTTAATTTCTTTTTTGGCAATACCTTTCTTTCTCAAATAATTCATTGAAATATACTGTCGGATTAAAGAGGTTCCTAAATCTTTAGCTAAAGAAATAATATCATTTAAAATCATTAGACATTCTTCATCTAAATCATTTAGCCAACTAATACTTTCAATTTTTTCGTTAATATCGTAAATTCTTTCGGTCTTGTCTTTTAAATTGCTTTTAAAATCAAGTATCGTATCTAAAAGAATATTTCCTTTTTCTTCATCTAACAATGGAGATTTTTTCTCTTGAAAAGAAAAGATTCTCACGTTAGAAAAAGTATCAATAATTGTTGATTTAGTCGATAAACATTTCATTTCTGCTAACTTTTTTATAAATCGAATTTACAAAATAAATGACAAATGTAAACAACTATGGCTAACAACGTATATAGAAATAGTTAATTATATTTCAAATTTTATTTTATTTCTTATTCATTAACGCTATATTAATCTGAAAATTATCGGAATACATTACCCTAAAACAATTTATTACTTTATACAATATAATTAAGAATGACATCCATTTTATTCTCACACTGCTAATTGACTATCAACGTCCAATGTGTGAAACACCTTTCCTTTTAATATGGGTCAAATAGTTAGTTCCCTAAAAAATTTACCAAAACAGCAAACTAACTGTTTATGCAAGTAGTTAATCACGGATGTCTGGTTAATGACTGAATTAAATTTGCAATCTTAAAATAGCCTTGTATTTATGAAGATAAATCTGAATAATAGAGTCGCTTTCAAAGAAAGACACAATGGTACCTCAAAGTATGAGGAAGAGGAGATGGTGAAGGAAATAGGAGTATCCTCAGTAGAACAACTGATTGACGAAGCAATCCCGAAGAGAATCAGAAAGGAGACTTCCTTGAATATTCCTCCGGCCCTCAACGAGTTTGAATACCTTAATCGAATCAGGGAAATTGCTAAGAAAAATAAGATTTTCAAGTCCTACATAGGACAAGGATATTATAATTGTATTATTCCCACGGTAATACAGCGAAATATACTGGAAAACCCCGGATGGTATACCGCTTATACCCCATATCAGGCAGAAATAGCTCAGGGCAGGCTGGAGGCACTCATTAATTTTCAGACCATGGTCGTTGATCTTACAGGTATGGAAATTGCCAATGCCTCATTACTGGATGAGGGAACCGCTGCCGCAGAGGCCATGACTATGCTTTTTGGACTTAGAAAAGGGGAGAAGAAGTCTTCTTATAAATTTTTGATAGACAATGAGGTATTCCCTCAAACACTTGAGATATTAAAGACAAGAGCACTACCCTTTGGGATTGAACTGGAGAGGGCAGACCTCTCAAATATGGATGTTACCTCTTCGGATGTATTTGGAATATTTTTTCAGTATCCTAATAACTCAGGTGCTGTGAGGGATTGGTCAGCGATCGTGGCGGCAGCTAAAGAAAATCAGGTTTTTACAGTTTGTGCCTCGGATCTACTAGCCTTGACCCTGCTAACTCCTCCGGGAGAGTGGGAGGTGGATGTAGTCGTCGGCACAAGTCAGCGCTTTGGCGTACCCATGGGTTATGGAGGCCCACATGCTGCTTTTTACGCAACAAGAGAATCTTATAAGCGATCAATTCCCGGAAGAATTATCGGAGCCTCCAAAGATGCTCATGGAAACGATGCCTACAGAATGGCACTTCAGACACGAGAGCAGCATATCAAGCGAGAGAGGGCAACTTCAAATATTTGCACCGCTCAGGTTTTACTCGCCGTAATGTCAGGTATGTATGCCGTTTATCATGGAGCAGATGGGTTGAAAAAAATTGCGGCAAGAACTCACGGGTTGGTCAAAGAAACAGCAGAGGCAATTGCTAGGTATGGTTTTAAGAATCAAAATGAACATTTTTTTGATACTATTAAGGTAGCCCTAAGCCCGAGTCAGTTGGATCAGGTAAGAATGCTTACAGAAGAGCGGGAAATTAATCTCAGATATTTCAAAGACGCAATCAGTATTTCTTTTGATGAGTCGCACACGACGGAAGATGCTAATGATATTGTGAAAATCTTCGCACAGCTAAGCAAGAATCCCGAAGTAAGCATTGCCCAAGACACTCAAATAGAATATCCACCTTCTCTAAAAAGAACTTCGGACTTCCTCACACATCCGGTTTTTAATCAGTATCATTCGGAGCATGAGTTGCTGAGATATATGAAATACTTGGAGAACAAAGACCTTTCGCTTGTTCACTCCATGATTGCTCTTGGTTCATGTACGATGAAGTTGAATGCGACCACTGAAATGATGCCGATAACTTGGACTGAGTTTGCGAATGTTCACCCTTTTGTTCCCAAAGAACAGGCAGAGGGTTACCGTATTATAATCAGCGAATTGCACGAGTGGCTGGTAGATATTACCGGATTCCATGCAGTCTCATTTCAGCCAAACTCAGGGGCTCAGGGAGAATACACAGGACTCATGGTTATTAAATCTTACTTTGAGGGAAGCGGTCAGTCCGTTAGAAACGTCGCTTTAATACCTTCTTCGGCACATGGCACGAATCCGGCAAGTGCGGTAATGGCAGGGATGCGAGTGGTCATCGTAAATTGCGATAATCATGGAAACATTGACCTGAAAGATTTAAAAGAAAAGGCAGAGGCTCACTCGGATGAGCTTGCTGTTTTGATGATAACTTACCCATCAACACACGGTGTTTTTGAAGAATCAATTATAGAAATTTGTGATCTTATTCACAAAAACGGCGGTCAGGTTTATATGGACGGTGCCAATATGAACGCACAAGTAGGTTTGACCTCTCCGGGGATTATTGGTGCCGATGTCTGCCATCTCAACCTGCATAAAACGTTTTGTATACCTCACGGAGGCGGAGGTCCGGGAATGGGTCCCATTGGCGTAGCGGAGCATCTTACGCCATATCTTCCGGGACACTACACTGAAAAAAGTAACAGCTATTCCGTCTCAGCCGCACCATACGGAAGCGCAGGTATTCTTCCAATTTCTCATGCGTACATCGCAATGATGGGAGCAGACGGGTTAAAAAAGGCTACCATACTGGCAATACTAAATGCCAACTATATCGCTGCAAGACTTAGAGGCCACTATGCGATACTTTACACCAACGAAAAAGGGCGAAATGCACACGAACTGATCATTGACTGTAGAGCGTTCAGGAAATCCGGTATTGAAGTAGAAGACATCTCAAAGCGATTGATTGATTATGGGTTCCACGCACCTACGGTCTCTTTCCCTGTCCCCGGCACGATGATGATTGAACCTACGGAAAGTGAAACAAAAGGGGAGCTTGACCGATTCTGTGAGGCCATGATTTCTATTCGAAAAGAGATTCAGGAAGTCATTGATGGGGTAGCAGACAATCAAAATAATCCGTTAAAAAATGCACCACATTCCTATCAAACACTTGTTTCTGACGATTGGAACTATCCTTATTCGAGGGGAAAAGCTGCTTTTCCTGCTCCTTATGTGAAAAAGAACAAGTTCTGGCCGGCGGTTAGCAGATTAGACAATGCCTATGGAGACCGAAACCTTGTATGTAGCTGCCTGCCGACAGAAGTTTATGAAATGGAAGTTTTAGAATCAGAAGTTTAATCACAAAACTCAACAGTAAACCGGCCGCTGACAAAAGTATTTTCTGCGTCTTCTGAAGCCTGAAGATAACCCAACATAGTAGCCCCATTAAAATCAAAGATTTCCATAAACCCTGAGTTTGCGATAAGCGTTCTTGAGGGAGCAGTTTCAAAAGCAACTTGAACTTGATTATTTGCCAGTGCCTGAGGGGAAACAGCAAAATTTCCAAGCCCCGGAGTAATAATCGCTTTTACGTGTGCAAGACCCGGCCTCGGCAGAGAACATGGATTAGATACCGGCTCTTCGGCAGATAGAAATCGAATCTGATACTGTCCGTCCCTTGAAAGTCTGAAAGCATTGGCAGATGAATATATCCATTCAACACTTTCAATCTTACCCTGAAGTTCACCCTCGGGCAATTGAATTTTATCTGTTCCACAGCATTGAAAAGTGATCAATAAAACAACCGCCATGAGAAGAAGAGGAATATTTTGCATGATTACAAAAATACCTTCTTAAAAAATCTGAAAACAGAGGAATTATCCTGTCTTACATTTGACCTGATCTTCTATGCCGGCCGGCTTCTTGCTACTTTTGCTGATGCTAAATCATCTATTCCCTTTGACGACTTTTCTTGATGTTTCACCTTGAAAAATGCCGGAATCCTCGCCAGCTTAATATTACTAATAGAAGGGAATGAAGTACTATTAGACCCATTAGTAAATTATATTTCGGTAATTTTTTAAAGTTATAAAAATGATAGATAATGTTTATTTTTATGAATTAAACAAGTTTTTTTTATATTTTATAAATTTTCATTTTTATTAAGTTTTTTGTGTTTGCATAATGACTCGTATATTTGCAGAAAGTAAAAAATCCGGTCAGTTTGATAGTGAATACGTTTAAGAAAAG
>JAPPDO010000011.1 GCA_028821635.1 Ekhidna sp. | reverse complement strand
AGCTAATAATTAATTACTGAAGCCAAATCATCTCCACCCCATAAAACACGCATATCTCATGCCACAGGGTCATTCCCCTCCAATCCGTTGTGTTTAATTTGTGGTCAATCTAGGAGTTGATGAATAAACAATAATTAAATAGAGATGACAGCTACAAATCAGCGTGCAGAACTGCAAAACCAAATTTGGAAAATAGCCAACGATGTGTGCGGCTCTAGGTAAGGGCTAGGCTTCTTCATTTAACAGTTCTCTCGGAGAAGTTTCCAATATTTCAGCAATCCTAAACAATGTCTCAACAGAAGGCTGCATGTCGTTAGTACACCAACGAGAAACAGTTGATTTGTCTTTCCCGATTTTGTCAGCTAACCATTTACTACTTCTGTCTTTTTCAACCAACATTATTTTAATCCGATTATATTTAGACATTTCTTTATACGATATTAAGTTTTTGTTTTACGAAACTTTATTTTATATTTACTCAACTTTATCAATTATAGCTGAAATCTGGATATAATAATCACTTTCTTTGTTCAAAAGGGAGAGATTAATGTCAGAAAAAGAACTAGATAAAAAGCTTTTAGATGTTTTAGGTGAATATTCAAAAAGCTTTAGTAATAAGGAATACGTTGACGAATTTAATGAGACGGATGTATTGATGGATGCATTCGGCATCACACAAGACTTAAAAAGAGAAAATAAGCAATATTGGGGTAGAGAATTAGGTAAATGTTGGGAAAGTCTCTTAAAAACTTTGTTTGAAGCTACATGTGATGATTTTGCTCCGCCTAAGAGGTTTGGAGCCGATGAACCGGCAGATTTCTTTGCTGGAACAGATGCAATTGATACAAAATATCGAGTTGGATCAGGTGATTCAGGAACGCTAAAAAAATTCGAATCGTATGGTAAACTTTTACAGGCAGAAGGGTATAGACCTGTATCTTTATTCTTGAGATTTGATAATTTAAAAGCTGCACTAAGTAAGATGGATGCAGGTGGTTGGACAAGATTTGAAAATGATGAAGCATTCGAATACATTAAAGAGAAAACAAAATTTGATTTGAAGGCATGGCTCATAAAATTAAGCAATTCAGGCTCAATTAAGGTTAATAGAGATAATGGTTAGGGTTAATCAAGTTTTAAATGGAGATTGTATTGACGTATTGAATCAAATTGATGCTGATAGCATTGCGTGCTGCATTACTGATCCACCGTATAATTATGAATTTATCGGACATAGATGGGATGACAAAGAGGTAAAAAGGAGAATAGAGAGAGTCAAAGAGGGTAAAACCATGGTAAAGAACATCCCCTATGGAAGCGGACTAGCTGGCGGTGTCAGAAATAAAAGATGGTATGAAAAGAATAGGCAGAATGATCTTGCCTACATGGCTTGGTGTCAAGAATGGACTGATGGCTTATTTAGAGTTTGTAAAGCGGGGTCTCCAGTTGCAGTTTTTAACAGTAATAGATCAATAGCGCATGTTCAAATAGCACTGGAAAATAGCGGGTTTTATACTCGCGACATGCTTGTTTACAGACGAAATTCCGGCATTCCCAGAGGACTCAATCTAGGAAAGAAGCTAGAGAATATGGGTCATCCTGATGCTTCAAGTTGGAAAGGTTGGCACAGTGCTTTTAGAAATGAATGGGAGGCAATTATCTTAGTTCAAAAACCATTAATGAATAACTACTGGGAAACCTTACAACAGACAAATGTTGGCGTTTTTAACACTGTTAATGAAGATGGGAGCTTTCAATCAAATATTCTTGAAGGTCTGAGTAATAAATCCAAGCAAGAGAAATTTGAACATTGTACAGTAAAGCCAATAACACTGATTAAAAAATTAATCAAGACACTTGTTCCAAAAACAGATGGCAATATAATATTGGACCCGTTTGCTGGAAGTGGTACAACGTTGGTTGCTGCACAGGAATTGGGATTTAAATACCTAGGTATTGAAATCGAAGAGAATTACATCCCAATTATTAAAGACAGATTAGAATCTTCATTTAACGAAATGACTCAATTTCCTCAATTATTCGCATAATGCTTGTAAGCACCAACCAACCACCACCAAAAAAACCACAAGCCAAACCGTACAGCTAATAATTAATTACTGAAGCCAAATCATCTCCACCCCATAAAACACGCATATTTCATGCCACAGGATCATTCTCATCCAATCTGTTGTGTTTAATTTGTGGTCAATTTAGGGGAGAAGTTGATGGACTACATTAAAGCAGTGCCGGAAGAGAGTGGGGGTCAAAGACTTTATTATTCGCAATAAATGACACAAAACACACATTCCGAACAAGTCTGTCCTACAAGCGGTCAAAGGTAAGATAAAGTACCGCAGAAATAAAAATATGAATCAAGCTAAGCCAGACTTTGATAAAACAAAATGAGGGACTTAAAAGAATTAGAAAATAATGCTTTGAGGCATTGGCCGTCTGAAATCATTGAAGAAGAAAAAGACATAAGCATTATTCCAAAGTTGATTAATTCTCAAGATAAATTCGTAAGCATTTTGAATGTCGCTGACTCAACACCGTTCGTGTGGAAGGATATTTTAAAAGCTACAGCACAGATGCCTTCAAACCTGTTCCTAAAGCACTTAATGGTTTTGTCAGATTATGGAGGTGAGAAAATCAAGAAAATAAAGCAAGAGATTAGGACTCTTCTTGGTGGAGATATCATGATATTCACATGGAATAGTGATGAGTATAATTATGAGTTTACATCCCTTGACTCCGGATCAACATGGACAAACACTTCTCTTAAAGTTGATGGTAAAGGAATAAACAAATCAATAGAGCTAAACGAGTCGATTGAGGATTTGATTATGTTAATTCTCTTTGGCGGGTTTGAAGTGAACGGAGTATTTCCGGAAGAAATTAATCAGAAGTGTAGTATCGGAGGCTTACTTGGAAAATCTGAACAAATAGAAACGTTTGTAAGACAGAGGTATATTTGGGTGAGTAGGATAACAGGAGGGGCAACAGTAAACTCAATGGGACACTTGGCTCAAAAGTATGTAGCTAGATATCTTTCATCCATATTGCCAAGTTGGGACTTTAGTAAAAAAACCATCCCTTTTATAAGTCAAAATAATAGAACGCCACTCTCGTTTGACATTGTTGCTAAATCTCCCAATGATAAATATTGCGCCATTGAGATAAGTTTTCAAGAGACAACAAATAGTGTTATTGAAAGAAAAGCAGGACAAGCAAGAGGTAGAAAAATTTTACTTAATGGCAGCGATCATAAAATCGCCTATATCATTGATGGAGCCGGGAATTTTGAACGTCAATCTGCATTGAAAGCAATTGCTCAATTCAGCGATTGCTTAGTCACTTTTAGTGATCATGAGTTAGATAAGTTAGGTGAATTTTTGATAAAAATTGATTCATAATATATGGCACACTTAAGCGAATCTTCAGAAAGATTAAAATTAAAGAACTTAGGCTTGGCTGAAGTAGATGAATCATTAAGTGAGCCAAACGTTTGGTTTCTTCATTTACCGTTCAGAGTTAACACAGAAAGCAAGGATAATCTTTTTCAAAATCTTGAAAAGCTAATTTTAAAAACACCTATCAATTCTACTATTTCGTTTATAACCTCACCTCAATTAGCTGTAGACTTTCTTTCGGATTTCAAAAATAAGAATGTCAAAGTTGCTTTATGGATATCAGTCAAATTGAGAAGTGTAGAAAGGAGGGAAGGTAACCTTGGAAATCAACACGCTGCGCTAATTGTCCTAACAAGGTACAAATCAGCGTTGAAGCATACAAAAACACGCATATCCTATACCTACTGTCCTGAATGTGATCGAACTACTAAAGATTATGGAGGAAAGAAACATTTGTATAATGAGTTTGGAACCTTAATGTCAGATGTTTGGAGAGACATAACTTACAACCCAACTAGTCAAAATGCTTCGAAGGTTGTTTCTCGCCTTAGTGATTTATTTGGATTGAAGCCATACAAAACTCTATACCAAGTTGATTTTAGAGCACATTTCCCCTTGGAACATGATCGAGTTTATATTAACTCAAATTTGAATGGTACTGCGGCCAATGATTTTCAATATAAAGGCGTTCAAGATTCAATGCTTATTAATGGTGATTCCCTTAGTATTCTTAAAGAAGTACCTTCAAATAGTATTCATTACTGTTTTGCTGATCCCCCTTACAACCTCAATAAAAAATATGAAACTTGGAATGATGATTTAGACATAGAACAGTATTTTGATTGGTGTGATGTCTGGATTTCTGAGCTCGCAAGAATTTTAAAACCAAGAGGTGTACTCAGTATTTTGAATATTCCATTATGGAGTATAAGGCACTTTAAACATCTAAAAAGCCTGTCAGACCTTAAATTTTCCGATTGGATAACATGGGAAGGATTGAGTTTGCCCGTAAGGATGATTATGCCTTCAAATTACGTGATTCTTAATTTCTCCAAAGGAGATATGCGTCCAATTAACCTTAGCACTAAGCATAAAGAAAAGAAGTCTTTGAGAACTTTGAAAGAAGGATATTGTAGTCGAGCAAGTTGCATTAATAAGCGAAAAAAGAATAAAGTCAAAGATAAAGATTACATTTCAAATATTTGGTGGGACATTCATCGACTTAAACATAACAGCAAAAGAGTAGATCATCCTTGTCAATTACCACCATTATTAATGCAGCGTTTAATTGGATTGTATACGAAAGAAGGAGAAATAGTGCTTGACCCTTTTAATGGTACAGGTACGACAACTTTAGTTGCTCATCAAATGGAACGTAAATATGTTGGCTTGGAAATTGACAATTACTATCATAATCAAGCACTCAAAAGGCATAATGATATTATTGAAGGATTAGACCCATTCAGAAAAAATGATTCCATTCCCAAAGCAAAGAATAGCCACGTTGTACGAATGAATGGCAAGTACAAGATAAGCAAAAAAGAATTACAACTTTACGTAAAATCATTATCATTTAAAGTTGGTCGAATACCATCAAGAAATGATGTAATTGAAGACGGCAAGTATCCAATTAATTATTTTGATAATTATTTTATGAATTGGGCTGAGGTATGTGCAGCAGCAAGAACTACAGGAATGAACGAGCAGAGAGTTGGGGTGTAATATTATGTTAAATAGTATCCGCCACGGAGGACCGGCAAGGTAAAACATCAAGCGCAAGTCAGACTGCTAGGCTGATAGGTTGATTACCAAAGACGGATCATTTGAGGAGAAAGTAGAATTCTTCATTAAGGCATTCCACCTCATAAAACACTCACATCTCACATCAGTGGTATCATTCCCCTCCAATCTGTTGTGTTTAATTTGTGGTCAATTCAGGGACAGATGGACTGCATTAGTATGGGTACAAACTGTTGCAAGACGTTTAGGTATTTGTGTTTTAAATTTACTAACATAAACGTATCGTAAATTATGATTAGAGAAAGTGTAGAGCGTGTACGTGCCGTACAAAACAACATAGATGCGCTTATCAAACGCAGTGGCTATAAGGTGAGTCATGTCTATAGTCAGTTAGGGATGGATCGGAACACTTTTTACCATAAAAGAAAAAACGGGACATTCACCCTGGACCAGATGACGCAAATCTTGGATATCATCCACATTGAAGACATCGAGGATGAGATTTTATTAGAACTGAGCCTAGAAGATGAGAAAGAGAGTAATGGTGAAGTGATCTCATGGAGTGATGCCCGATGGTTGTAGATCTTGAAAAGAAAGGTCAGAAGAATTACCGCAAACTTCCTGAGAAGGTCAGGTTATTGATGAACGAGAAAATAGACCGGATAGCACAAGCTGAATCCTTTGATGAAGTTCGTTTCATTGAAGGAAGGCTCAAAGGAAGCCCTGATCGCTATAAAATTCGTCAGGGGGATTATCGCATCATCTTAAAGAAAGTTACTGAGCAGCAAGTAATCATTACTTCTATTCGTCACCGCAGAGATGTTTATGACAAGCTGTATAGCTTACTTCTTTCCATGCCCTAACCATAGTCTCCACAGACATGAAAACTATTAAGCACCAACCAACCACCACCAAAAAAAACACAATCCAAATCATGCAGCAGACAGTTGATTACCTAAGCCAAATCATCTCCACTCCATAAAACACGCATATTTCATGCCACAGGATCATTCCCCTCCAATCCGTTGTGTTTAATTTGTGGTCAATTTAGGGACAGATGAACTGCCTTAAAGCAGTGCAGGAAGAGAGTGGGGGTCAAAGACTTCATTATTCGTAATAAATGACACAAAAGAACTTATTTTATATCTCATGTCTGTAAGTCACGGCATTTGAACCTTTTTTTTTAAAACTTATGTGCAAAGGCCTCAAGATAATTAAAACACCAGAAGGTAAAAAAAATTAAATTATTTATGCAAAAGGCCTCTTACCCTTAATCTAAAATTAAATTACTGGAATCAAGGATGTAATAGAATAAAAAAATATCCGGATTTATACCTGAAACACTCTCATTAGGGGGTAATTCCCTCGGTGGAATGATAATGTAGCTTTCCTCATTGTAAATACAAGTAGCCCAGTTCTGGCTTGTGTAATCATCACTATCACTTTCAAGAAAACTTCTTACGACTTTATCATCAATCTTTACTAAGATCGAATCACTATCGTAGGGAAAACTGTTACCAAAATTGTTTTGATCTAAAGTAAAAAATCGGGAGTTCAATTGCACCGGTAAAACAGACACGTCCCACGATTTCGATGTATCTCCTACATTCAAATTAAACGTTGTTATCATCTCTTCGCTATAAACTTCAACTGATAACTTGTCATTTAAACCATTAACCAATGAATAACGATATATTGCTGCTCCTCCCTCACCGCAATGATCACATTCGTTACACTTAGAGCATATAAGCAGCAGAAAAATGCCTGGTATTGTCAATAACTTGCTCATTATCGCTGTGCATTAAGATTGTCTGAGTAAGAATCAATCAATTCTTGCAGATACTCCCTATACAGATCATCTCTATTTTGAATAAAAAGACCCAATGAGTGCACCCGCCCTCCGGTGATTTCCTGATACTCTACCAAAAAGGCAGGTGCATTCATTGTTGTCTATTGCTATGTCTCTTTTATTCTATTCCAGCCAGCATATACTTTGCAGTATCTATTACATAAAAAAAACTTGCTCTTCTGGAGTAGAATATAAATCCTGTGATTTCCAATCGTATGAATCCCAAAAAAAGATGTTGCCCTCTGATCGAATGTCTCTAGTAAAGCTTAATCTTTTATTGTCAAAAAAATCAACAGTTGCTGAGACTGCATAAAACTCCCCGAATGCCGTACCTACCTTTCCACCTCCTCTGTAGGGCAGGCCATTTATGTTGAACTGATGATCAACTTCCACTTCTTCATAAATAAGGACGGAATCTTCCGGTAAAAGTTTCCATAGGATACTTGAATCGGAAAGTGAAGAATCTTCATAAAATTGAACCGTAGCAATACTTTTTAAATTATTTACCAAAAAAAGTTTATGATTGACCAATTTATTATTTGTATCTGTGCATGCGCAGGTAGAAACAAGTATTAGTGGAATAAATAACCCTGACTTCTTCATTTTACTCCCACTCTCTTTCAAAAAACGGACTACAATTGTAGGAGACATTGTCACGATACTCCTTGTACATATCATCTCTATTTTGAATAAAAAGACCCAATGAGTGTGCCCGCCTTCCGGTGATTTCCTGATACTCCACGAAAAAGGCAAGTGCATTCATTTTTTGTCTATTGTCTCTCATTTTTATTTCGCTAGTAGATAATCCGACTCTTCTACTGAATAGGTCTCAATAAAAAGTCGATCAGATACTTTGAAGGGTTCGTCATATCTTGAACCAGAAAGAATATTAAATACTTTATCTTGAAAACGATTAAATTCTAACTTTTTCTTGTCGTCAAATATTAACTGACCATAATTTGCTTTTATCTCATCAGAATTACTACCGTCAAAGGGGCTACAGAACCCTTCACTGGTTAGTCTACTACACTCATAAATTAAAACCGAATCCCCTTCATTGAACATTAGTCTTTTTAACTCATTTCTTTTTACACTATCATCATACAAAACCAAAGTCAATGTCTTATGAAATTTATGTTTGATAACATACTGAAACGTTCTGGAGTAATCATTTGTATCAGTGCACGCAATCAGTGTATTCACTGATATGAGAATAAAAAGGACTAAGTTTCTCATCTTCATTCCCACTCTCTTTCAAAAAACGGACTACAATTGTAGGAGACATTGGCACGATATTCTTTATACAGATCACCTCTATTTTGAATAAAAAGACCCAATGAGTGCACCCGCCTTCCGGTGATTTCCTGATACTCCACGAAAAAGGCAAGTGCATTCATTTGTTGTCTATTGTCTCTTATTTTATTTCGCTAATAAATAATCAGTAGTATCTATAACAAAATAAATAATACCTAGATCATTTGATATTTTATTGGTCTCTCCATATCTATGTCCAAGCAATAAATTATAGTTTGTGTCCAAATACCTTATAATGCGTAGTTCTTTACCATCAAAGAATGTTATAGAAGCGTAATCAGAAGCTACTTCATCTTCATTACTCCCATCAAACGGATGACAGAATCCATCTCCTCTTACAACACTACATTCATAAAAAAGTATGGAGTCACCAGTACTCAATTCAAGCGACTTCGATACTTTACTTAATGTAGAATCATTATAAAGCGAAACAAGAACTTCAGATTTAAGATGATTTTCTAATATGTATTGAGTAGTTATAGAAAAAGTATTCGTATCTGTACAGCCACAAAACACATGCGCCGACAGAAAAATAAAAGGAGTTAACCTTCTCATAATGTCTCCTGTTTATTCCCACTCTCTTTCAAAAAACGGAATACAATTGTAGGAGACATTGGCACGATACTCCTTGTACATATCATCTCTATTTTGAATAAAAAGACCCAATGAGTGTGCCCGCCTTCCGGTGATTTCCTGATACTCCACGAAAAAGGCAAGTGCATTCATTTGTTGTCTATTGTCTCTCACTTTATTTCGCTAGTAGATACTCCGTGGTATCAATCACATAAGAATTCACAAATAAGTTCTCCGCCAGTCTAACTTGCTCATCATACCTCCCAGGTATAAATAAGTTGTAGTCCGGCTCTGAAAGTGTGGGAAAATCCTTTGGTTTGGAAAATTCTAATCGCTTTCCATCCACAAAAATGATGGAGCCGAACTCAGCATCTTTACATTGCCCACTCTCATGAAATGGCCGACAGCCACCTTCACTATTTAGTCTGAAACAGTCATAAATAACTACGGAGTCCTTGGGCGATATCGCAATCCGCTCAATTTCATTTCTCTTCGTCGCATTTGCATAGAAAATAACGGTGACGGGGCTGGCTAACTCATTTTCAACGGTATACACAAATCTTCTCGAAATCTCATCTCCGGAGCAGCTACCGGCCAGCAACGCCCATGCTATAATGCAATAAATGATGATATTTTTCATTGTTTTATTTTTATTCTCTTTTTAAAGAACGAAAGACCGTTGCAGAAAACATTGTTATTATACTCCTCATACAGACCATCTCTATTTTGAATAAAAAGACCCAATGAGTGCGTCCGCCCTCCGGTGATTTCCTGATACTCTACCAAAAAGGCAAGTGCATTCATTTGTTGTCTATTGTCTCTCATTTTATTTCGCTAGTAGATACTCTGTGGTATCAATGTTGAAAACCGCTATCCTTAATCTATTAGATGGCCTAATAAACGTATCATATTGGTAATCAAAAAATAAATTAAATTCTGAATCTAATAATCTTCGAAAGTCTAACCTTTTCCCATCGCTAAAAATAAATGAACCAAAATTTGATTCATTCCCTATCGTATTATTTTCTCTTGCAAAAGGAGAACAGATACCTTCACTTGTCAAACTAACACATTCATAAAATAGTGCAGAGTCACCAGGCATTAAAATCATAGTCATAATGTTATGCTGGAGACTAGAATCATTGTAAAAAGCTAAGCTTGTTTGCATGTTCAAATTGTTTTCAATTGCATACTGAAACGTTCTGGAGTATTCATTTGTGTCAGTGCAAGCAACCAGTGCGTTTACTAACATAAAAATAAAAGAAGCTAATCTTTTCATTGCATCTCTAGCTTTTTTTATTCCCACTCTCTTTCAAAAAACGGACTACAATTGTAGGAGACATTGGCACGATA
>JAPPDO010000226.1 GCA_028821635.1 Ekhidna sp. | reverse complement strand
CATCCCCGGCAGCGGTGCCACCACCGTCAGCCACACCGTCACCGCCCTGACCAACGGCACGGCCTACACGTTCCGTATCCGTGCAGTGGCAGGCAGCGTGGAGGGCATCCAATCGGACGAAGTGACGGCAACGCCACAGGGCACGCTCAACGCCTCACCGACAGTGAGGATCATGATTCCCGATCAGACAGCCATGGTGGGCATAGCGTTTAGCTACACGTTCCCCGCAGGCACCTTCAGCGATGCCGACGGTGACGCACTGACTTACACCGCAACACAGGGCGACAACTCACCCCTGCCCACGTGGCTGACCTTCAATGCGGGCACCCGCACCTTCTCCGGCACCCCGCAGGCCACCGATGCGGGCACACTCACCGTGAAAGTCACCGCCACCGACGGTAACGGCGGCTCGGTCTCTGACTCCTTTGACATCACGGTAAGGGAGAAGGCTCCGTTGGGGGCAGACGATGCAGCAGAAGTTGTCATCTTTCCCAACCCTTCGGGCCACTATCTGGAAGTGCGTTCTCCCGTTGGAGGGACGTTCAAGATTCTGAGTTTAAGCGGCAAGTCCTTGCTGGAAGGCCCCACCAACACGAAGGTGGACATTACCTCACTTAAAAGCGGTCTGTACCTCGTACAGCTACCGGATGGGGGTTTGTTGAAGTTTGTGAGGGAGTAGGAGAAAAGCTGAGGGTCTTTAAGACCTACGAGGTTACTATGAAATAATCCGGCAACTTTTGGGAAGGTTCAAACCTCCCAAAGGGTTAATTATTCATAAAGCTACCTTCAAAAAAAGATACCAGAAGGACTTTTTCAAGGTCAACTAATTCAATGCCTTCCCTGCCTCATCATTGAATGACTTTAATCCATCACTGGGGAGTCAGTACGCTCATTTAACCCTTATTTTATAACTTACCTCAACGTATGACCTAAAATTTTTAATTATAATAGAAAAAATTCGCTTTTAACAACGTTTCTTTTATGATTTTTGAGATAATTGTTTGCTTATGCCTTTTGTTAAATCCTTTCTCATATTATTCTCTTTCTATCCGGTTCTTTCGGGAACGTTAGATAGAATTCAAAAAATGTTAGATAAAAATGATTTTGAAAAAGCTGAGAAGCTCATCATTAAGGAGTATGAAAAAGACCCGAATAATCCCGGTGTTCCATATCTCCATGCTAAACTTCTTTTTACTCAAAATTATTATGGCTATAGTGCAGATTCAGCTCAAGCAGTCATTTCAAAAGCAAAAATACGTTGGAATAGTGCCAGCCCTGAAATGCAGGAAGGGTTAGCAGCGGAGGGCATCACCATTGAAGCGATTGATTCAGTTACGACAGGTGTTCGAAGCCATCTTTTTAAAAGAACACTACAGAATCTCTCTGTAAAAAGCATCAACGATCATCTGGGAAAGTATCCGGATAGTCCAAATAGAGATGTGCTTATTTTCAAAAGGGATAGTATTGATTTTGAAGTCTCGGCAAAATACAACACAAAGGAGGCCTACATTCAATTTATTGAATCGCATCCTTCTTCAAGCTTTATGATGAGGGCAGATTCAATTCTTGACTTTATGAGATACTCGGACTTGGAGAGAGACGGCACACTCAACGATTACTACACTTTCCGAACGAAGTATCCGCTCTCTAGGCACATGGGCAAAGTTGAAGAATACATCCTCAAAATATCGACTGCATCACATGATCTGCTTGATCTGGAAACATTCATAAAAAATGCAAAGACTGAAGAGTATAAAGGGAGGGCTAAAAATTTGCTTTTCTTTATGAATCCGGATAGCGATCTGCTAGTATCTGATTCCTTGAAAAATGTAAAAATGATTCAGAAGGAAGATCTCATTCCAACAGTTGATCGAAATGGAATCGGATTTTTAAATGAATCCGGTACTATCAGAATAGAAAACAGATTTAGCTGTATTCAGGAAGGAGTAAAATGTGAAGTGATTAGCGATAGTTGGATTTTTGTTCAAGACGACAGTGGTGGAGAGATCATTTTAAAAGATGGCTTCACACTCTTTGATCAGGTGCAGGATTACAAGGAGATTTCAAAAAGCGTTGGAATGCTTAAAAAAAATAAATCTTGGTACCTGTTTCACAAAAGCGGATTTCAAATTATTGAATTCTCAATCGAATCGGCAGAGGTAGTTGATAATCAATGGATTAAGATAAGAAAAGACAATAAATGGGGACTTTATACATTATCGGGGCTTCCCATTGCTGACATAGAATATGAAGATATTTATCCGTTAGGTGATTTTTGGGTATTTGAGAGAGATGGCCAAATAGCAGTTTATACAGAGGGGAAAATATTAAAAGAACTTAAAGAGCGCAAACTTTCGTTCGCATTTGAGTTTGACGACGTTGAACTCGTTCGTGATGATCTCCTAATCGGATTTAAAGAAAATCGAGAATGCCTTTTAGACAAGGATCTTAAATTTTTAATTCCATGGGGCGACTATGAAATCTTTCCCGACCCCTCCGGTTGGTTCCTGAAGTCCGACAGAGGATATTTTCTGTATGATAGTGCTGATGAGGGGTTGACTAAAAGAAACTACTCTTATCTTGAATCTAATGACGGCTGGTTGGCACTTCAAACTGAAGACGACTGGATTCTTATTCCAAGAAGCGATTCTTTGAGTCCAACAAGATCATACGATTCCATCAGATTGATAAACCCCTATGCTGCGCTGCTATTTCAGGATAATAATAAAAATTTACTCTTCTCCAGTGGCAAATTGATTAAGCTGGGCACTCATTCAATTAAATCTTTTTCTGAGAATCCTGAATATTTAAGTATCAGCAACAAACAAGCACTCGGCCTCTACGATAAAAGAGGATCATTGGTTTTTCACGGGAATTATGATGAGATCAATTTTTTGACGGATACACTGCTGAAAGTTGAAAAAAGAGGCAAGCTAGGCTTAATTTCTACATCCGGTGAACTCATCCTTAACCCGATTTTTGATCTCCTTGATGAGAAGGATGGCCTAGTCGCTACGCTCAATAAAAGAAAGATAGGTTGTTATGATCTCTCCAACAAGGTTCTTATCCGTCCTGATTATGATGCCCGAATTACAAAGGTTGGGTCGTTTTACAGTGTAAAAAAAGAAAATAAGTTCGGGCTGATAGATTCAAACGAAGGTGAGGTGATGAGTTTTTCCTATGACGAAATAACACAATGGAACGACACTTCCTATTTAGTGAAAAAAGACGACCTATATGAGATTATCAATGTTGATGAGGAGGCATTGACTGAACCGTTTAGCCGCTATGAGTTACTTTTTGAAAACTCAGAGCATAAAATATTCAGATACGTGCAAGAGGGCAAACTTGGGATGAGGAGTAACAATAAAGGTGAACTGCTTAATCCGGCGTTTACAGATATTTTAAATATTGGGACGGAGGGCAAGGCAGTCTTTCTGGCTGACCAACACTTGAGTCGAGCAAAATACCACGTGGTATGCTATTTGAATGAATCAGGGGATCTCATGTTTTCAAATGCTTACAGAGAGGAAGAGTTTGAAAAGATTATTTGTGACGATTAAGCAGTTGATCATAAATATCCATTGTTTGCTTAATAACGGCATTTTTTTCATCATTGATGATTAAATGGTCAGCGAGAGGGGTCTTCTCCGCATCGCTCATCTGTTGGTTCATTATTTGCTTAATAGAACGTTCAGACCTGTAGGTATCTCTTGCTAACACTCGTTTCAGTCGCAGCTTCTCCGGAGCCGTCAACAGAATGGTGATATCCATCTTCTTGTGAGAACCGGTTTCAAATATCAGTGCTGCTTCATAGAAGAGCAACTTCTCATATACGTTATTTTTTACCCAATTTTTAGCATCCTCCCTAACAGCCGGATGAATTTTAGCATTTAATTTTTTCAATAACACTGCATTTTCAAAAACCTGCTCCCCGATGAACTCTCTGTTAAGCAAATCATCAACATAAGCATTCTCTCCAAATAGGTTGATGATTTGGGACTTTAACTTATTAGCGTTGTTCATCAGCCATCTGGCACGATCATCCGCATAATAGACTTTGTGGCGGAGCACCTCAAAGATTTTGCAAACAGTACTTTTCCCAGCACCAATCCCTCCGGTTATACCTACCAATAAAGGCTTATTCTGCATACCTGATCTTCAAAGAATCAGGAACCACTTCAAGCTCCAAAGCACTCTCCGGATGAGAAGCAATGATGGCAGGGGCTAAAGAATCCGATTTATTTATCATAGAAAAATCAACGACAACCCTGAAGTCTTCGTCATAATACTCCTCTTTTAGTGACTCTCTGATCAGGAATTTTACATTGATTTTTGGGTTAGTTACATAAACTGAAGAGTCCAACGGGAATCCCAATAGCTCAACTTCCAGTGGAATTTCCAGTGTTTCAAAACGCTCCACCTCAAATTTCACGTGTATAGTTGGGGGGCGGGAGTAAATATCAAAGCCCTCCGGAAGACTGAGGTCTACATAGCGGTCAAATTTCCTATCAATTTCTTTGGCATCAATGGTGACAACATACTGCTCGGATAAAGAATCAAGATAACTTTCGGGTCCGTAAATCACCGCTGTATCAGGTTCTATCTCAATGTTTGATATGATTCGGTGGTATTTGTCCATATTAATTTTACTAGAATCTATCTTTAAATCTACCAATTTGAAATCTTTCCTGTCAATGTCAATATAAAGTGTGTCAGTAAAAAGAAAATTGATTCTTAGCTGGCTAAGTTGATCTGTTAAAATGGGAAGTATGGAGGGGCGTGTCAGATAGTTGATTGCAGCAGGGTTGTCCGGATTAAAAATAACAGGCTCCACACCTATCCTAAAGGTCTCTCTGAAGAGACTCCAGCCTCCTCCTGTCACGTCGATCTCCACATATTCCGGCAGAGGTTTCACCGCAACTAAGCTGTCCGCATTAAATACAAACTTGATAGGGTATTTAAATCGATAACTATATTCCTTACCAAGTGCATTAAAAAACCAAAACGTAACAACCCCTAGAAAAGACAGGGTTATTACTTTCCAGGATTTAAAGTTTTGCCGCTTCGCCACAGTTGGTTATTATTTCTTTTCTTTAGACGGCTGTTTGTCATTTAATCGCTTGCTTGCCTCAAGGGAGATAGATGATTTCTCAACCAGGAGTTTTGTCCCTCGATCTACATCCATCAGCACGGTAGTATCAGATACTTCCATGATCTTTCCATGAATACCACCAACGGTAACCACCATGTCTCCCTTTTTAACTTCTTTAAGATACCTCTTCGTTTCTTTTTGCTTTCGCTGTTGGGGACGGATGAAGAAAAAGTAGAAAATGGCAATCATCCCGATAATTGGTATGAATGAGGTGATCCCTCCACCTCCACTTGCCTGTAATAAAACCATATTCATAAAATTATAATCAAATAAAAATCCCGACACGAAATATGCCGGGACAATGTTAATAAATTGAAGGTCGTTTTGGAAGTTTATTCCTCTTCCTTCACCACATTCGCTTTAATTCTTATTCGCTGCGTGGTGGGCCAGGTGTTTGCTGTCAAAGTTACGTTCTTGTTTTGGATTCCGGGTTTGCTTTTACTGTTGAACCTGACTTTAATTTCGCCGGAACCCCCTACCGGAATTGGTTCTTTTGGCCACTCCGGAACGGTACATCCACAGGTCGCTTTGGCATCAGAGATGATTAAGGGAGCTTCACCGTCGTTGGTAAAGTCAAATACATGTTCTACTACGTCTCCTTCTTTGATAGTGCCAAAATCATGTAATTCCTCAGTAAATGAGAATGCCGGAAGAGGTCCTTCAGGTTTCACTTCGGGATCAGACGAAGTAGATACAGAGGACGAACTGATAGTATTGCTTGCAGCAATAGGTTGTACGCCATCAGCTGAGGCTACGCCACTTTTTCCTTCCAATGCAGCTACTCTGCCTTCCAGTTTCGTAATTCTTGATTCAAACTCAGCATTTCCACAACTTACAATAAATGTGGCTGCCAGAACTCCTAATAAAATCTTTCCTATTTTCATTTTTTATAATTTTTCAATTAAACCATCTACAAAATTAAACAAGATAAAGTTTCAAGGTATTAAATAAATTCCTCGTGAAATGTTGAAACTCCGTTAGTTTTTCTTGATTTGACTAATTAAGCCATTAACATCTTCAAGAAGTTGCTCAGCCTTATTTTTTGCTTCCTTCACTATCTTCTCTCCTTGATCTTTGGCCTCATTATCAATGATGCGATCACCTTCAATTATATCATTAATAAAGCTTTCCAGTTGTTTTTTGAGTTTATCAAGTTGAAAAGTAAGCTTATCTCTGGTGTTTATCCCTTTGTCAGGTGCATATAAAATGCCTAGAATACCTCCTGTCAGGATTCCTGTTAAAAAGGCAAAAAATGATCCTCCTGATTTGCTCATAATTTCTATTTGTTATCAATTAAACCTCTACCACTTTTACGTATTTTCTCTTGCGAAATTAGCTCGTTTGTAAGTACATCCAAAACACCGTTGATAAATTGTTTGCTTTTCGGGGTACTATAAAGTTTAGAAATTTCTATTGCCTCGTTTATAGTGACTTTTATCGGAATACTTGGTGAATTGATCATTTCAACTAAAGCTAATTTCAAAATTACACGATCCGTCAGTGTGATTCTATTTATGTCCCAATTTTTGGTTCTTTCTTGGATAATCTGTTCCAAAAAGTCATTTTCTTTCACTACATCGGTAAATAACCGTTCCAGAAATATGAAATCCTCCTCACCGTTTTTTGTGAGTTCAGCAAATTCAAATTCTTCCCCATCCCGGAGTGCTTTAATCGTTTTAAGAACCATACTTTTTATGATAGGCTGATTTTCATTCCAGTGTAGATGCTGACTTTCAAGGTAGGAGACGATCGTCTCATTTTTAAATAGTTCCCGTTTGAAAAACTCAAGCACGATCCCATTTTCATTCTCTTTTTCTTTTTTAGTATCGAAAAAAGGAGCCAATGCTTCGGATGGCCGTATCTGCTTCCTGTACCAGGATTTTATTTCATTTAATTCATTCGCCCAGCTAATCTTCCCGCCAGCAATTTCTTTTGCTATGGTCTCGACCTTTTTTAGTTGTTTAACCATCGCATCGTCAATGAATGGGTAGTGCTTTTTTGATTTTATCAGGTAGGCTTTACTCTCTTTCTCACACTCCCGCCTTTCTCTTTGCTCAATCTCTATCGGGAGCATCAAAAGTTTTAAATAATGATCACGAATGCTCCGAGCCTCTCTCATCATTTCGTTCTTTCGGGCTGCTGCTTCTTTATCCAAAGCATTTCGATAGGAAAGTAAAGTGTCATTTACACTATCTAAAATGTCCTGCTCTGCGTTCTCTTCTGTAGAAACTTGCGCAACGAGCAGGTTTTGATTAAAAAGATGAACTGCTTGCTTTTTGCGTGCTTCAAATGAGGTGTTATCTACGGAATCGTCCTCTGCGGAGCTAAGTGCATGCTGTCGGCGCAACTCTTCTCTCTTTATTTCTTTTACAGATTCTACTGCGGTGAAGTAGCCGTAAAGGGCCTGCATTGCTTTTACTCTTAAAATCCGGCGGTTCAGCATGTCAAGTCGGGAATCTGTTTATTTTAAAAACTGGAAATAAGCCTTGATTAGTTACTCTCCAAGTTTTACTTTGCCTACTTTATCAAGTCGTTGCATGGCAAATTCAAGTGCAGCTTCATGGGAGCTAATCTCGTTGTTTTCGGCATAATTTAAAACGTCCAGGCAAGTATTGTAAATTCGGCTTATGGATGCCTTTACATAGGCTTCGTTATGATTTCCCAAGTACTCGTGATAGACGTTGGAAATGCCTCCGGAGTTGGTCAAGAAGTCGGGGGCGTAAATAATTCCATGATTTTTCAGCATTGTGCCATGCTTAATCTCCTGAGCGAGTTGATTGTTTGCCCCACCGGCGACGACTGCACATTTGAGTTCAGGAATGGTCTCATCATTGAGTGTGGCCCCCATTGCGCATGGAGAGTAAATGTCCATTTCCATTTGGAAAATTGTATTGGGATTTACTACTGAAACCATCGGATGTTTTTCAGTAACGACTTTAATTTTATCATGGAAAATGTCTGCAATGAATACATTGGCATTTTCCTTTATTAGATAATCTACCAGATATTTCCCAACCTGACCAACTCCTTGTACCAGAATATTTTTACCCTCCAAACAATCACTTCCATAGGCCTTTTTTGCTCCGGCTTTCATGCCAACGTAAACACCGTATGCCGTCATTGGGCTTGGATCTCCGGAGCCTCCCATATATTGTGGTTTCCCAACGACGAAGGGGGTTTCCATACTCATGTATTCGATATCTCTCATGGTGATGTTCATATCCTCCGCCGTGTAATATTTACCGTTAAGACTATTGATGAATTTTCCGAACCTCCTCATCAGGTACTCATTCTTCTGCGAACGGGCATCACCTATGATTACTGCTTTTCCACCGCCAATATTCAACCCCGCTAATGCTGATTTAAATGTCATCCCTCTGGATAGACGCAGCGCATCTTCTAATGCCTCTTCGTCAGAGTTATAATTCCACATTCTTGTGCCTCCCATAGATGGGCCAAGCACTGTGCTGTGAATAGCGATAATTGCCTTGAGTCCTGTGTGTTTATCTTGACAGAACACTACTTGCTCATGCTCCGAGTTGTTCATTTTATCAAGCACGCTCGTCAATTTTACTCTGGGTTTAGTCTCTGTCACGATTGTTTAACTTTAATCTAATTTTAAACCTTGACTAATGGAATGAGGTTTTTATTTAAAAAATGCTCGCAAAAGTATACATTCTATTCAAAATCTTCTGAACATTACACTTTTATAAAACTCTTTGAAAGACTTAAAACACCTTAATAAATATCTGTTGAAGTATAAGTTCCACCTAATCTTTGGGTCTTCATTCATTATTCTGGGGAATTTTTTTTCTATTGCTCCTGCAGTAATAGTACGGTATGCGTTTGATTATCTGAGTATTAATTATGATCTTTTCCGAACTTTTGACGGCTTCCGATTACAATCGAAAATACTGGAAAATATCGGATTCGGAATCCTGCTCTTCCTTGTAATCATAACTGCATCAGCATTGATTCGGGCGGTGCTTCTCTTCTTCATGCGACAGACCATTATTGTCATGTCAAGGTTGATAGAGTACGATCTCAAGAATGAAATTTACCGTCATTATCAATCGCTTCCTCTCAGCTTTTACCGAAAAAATAATACCGGAGATTTGATAGCCAGAATTTCCGAAGATGTCAGCAAAGTCAGAATGTACATTGGCCCTGCCATCATGTATGGAATCAATCTGTTTACACTTTTTGTGATGGTAATTCCCTTTATGTTCGCTATCAACCCTACGCTTACTTTTTATTCCTTATTGCCGCTCCCCATCCTTTCCGTTAGTATTTATTTTGTTAGTGATATTATCAACAAACGCTCAACTGAAATTCAGGCAAGCTTATCCGATTTGTCAACGTTTGTTCAGGAGGCTTTTTCAGGAATTCGGGTAATCAAGGCTTTTGTGCGTGAAGAAGAAGTGGCAAATACTTTTGCAGAGGAGAGTAATAAATATAAAGACCGCTCTTTGAAACTTGCTTTTGTGCAAGCCTTATTCATGCCGTTGATCATGGGCTTAATTGGCCTAAGTGTGATTCTCACTGTTTATGTGGGCTCAACTCAAGTCTTTAAAGGAGAGGTGAGCACAGGTAATATTGCAGAATTTATCATTTATGTGAATATGCTTACTTGGCCGGTCACCGCACTGGGGTGGATTACATCAATAATTCAGCGGGCGGCAGCTTCACAAAGAAGAATTAATGAGTTTTTAGCGACCAAGACAGACCTTATCTCTGTCAAAAATTTGAAAAAAGAAATTGACGGCAAAATTTTATTTGATAAGGTAAGTTTCACTTACCCGGAGTCCGGCATTCAAGCCCTCAAAAAAGTATCCTTTAACGTGAATCCGGGAGAGTCTATTGCCATTGTAGGGACTACAGGTTCCGGGAAAAGTACCATTGCAAACATGATTTGCAGACTTTATGATGTTGATAATGGAAGTCTGCATATTGATGGCGTTGATATTAAAGATTTTGATCTTTCTTCGCTAAGAAGTCAGATTGGGTATGTGCCTCAGGATGTTTTTCTATTTTCTGACTCAATAGAAAATAACATCGCTTTCGGGAACAGAGATATGTCTGAGGAGGAGATTGAGCAAGCAGCTAAAGATGCAGATGTGTTGGCTAATATTCTTGACTTTAAAGACGGCTTTCAAACACAGCTTGGAGAAAGGGGGATTACACTCTCCGGAGGCCAAAAGCAGC
>JAPPDO010000297.1 GCA_028821635.1 Ekhidna sp. | reverse complement strand
CCGACAGCAAGAGATTTATTTTTGAATGATTACTACAGATAAGTTTATAGTTACCAAAATTAAAGTTGTAGCAAGTGAAACTAAAATAGGTGGAAAAATGCGAACCGCCGGAAAGACAAATAACAAAGAGAATGCTCCAATGCAACCAATGATTAATAAATAAAATGCCCAATGCTTTCTCATATTTTGAGATTCGTAAAAGATTATTTTGTCCATATTCTCTCATAGTTAAATTTTACCAAATAAATAACCAACCCACCAGCCATAGCAAAGAAGAAAATTGCTAATGAACAGGTAAGTTTTTCTTCTTTATGATCAGTTATCAAATGACCGTATTCGGGAAGAAGAGCAGTTCCTGCTTTATCCGTTGCCGCTTCAAAAGCTTCGGATTTATTCGAATCTTTGAAATAACTCCAAAGAAGCTGCTTCAAAGTAAACCTATGCTTAAAATTAGAATTGAAGTGAGCAAAGAGATGTGGTTCTGTAAAAGCTGCGTCATTTTCAAAATCAATTTTTTCAAACAGTTCGGGATATTGTTTGTATAGAATCATTTTCATGGAATCAGCTATCTGACCCAGCCCAATACCTATCCAACTTTTAATATCCATAACCATTTATTCTGGAATCATCTATGAATAATTACGAAGAAAATGGCTGAAATGGAATTAATTACAATATGAGAGAAGCAACTGTATAAAAAGCCAAATCTTAATCGAATAAAACTAAAGACTAAGCCTAGTATACCGCTCCAAACCATATCAATTCCATGACCTATACTATGCCAAAGACTACCGTTCTCTCCACATACGCAATGACACGCCCCCAGTACACCTCCACTGATTTTTTTAAGCTTCTCAACTTGACTTGAAGTTTCTGCTTTTGCCTGGAATTGTTCGAGGCTTAATCATGACTTTTTCATTGTAACAATAATTAATGATTAAACATATCAATAATATTAAATCAAAAATTAATTTTTAACAAACACTGACCTCAATTGATAGAAAAATCTTTCAATTAGCCGCAAATTTTCAGTAATGATTTCTGCTGTTCCTTGCATTTCTGGTCGATAGCTAAGTTTTTTTCAAATGAGGATATAAACGTTGAATCCGTCAAACCCACTTCTACGAGGTAAAAGTTTTCTTTTTGCATGTTGGATATTTTTTGTACGTGTCCTGTCAAGACTCCAAATTCTTCATATAGGTAATCATTCAATAAAATATTTACTTGCTGGCCGATTTTAACCTTTCCACTGTTAAATGTTGGGGTTTGAACGATTGCTTTGTAGGTTGCTTCATCTGGTGGCAGGACTGAGAAGAGATGATCGCCACTTCGTACAAATTGATTTTCACCTACTTGCTCATGTACCTATAGTATTCCCTCAATTGGTGATATAAATACATATTCCTCCTTCCACCGATCTAACTGGTTGATAAGCTCTCTGTAACATTGCTCCACTTCCTGTCGATAAGTTATTATGGTTTTTTCTCGTTGTACTTGAATTTGGATAATGCTCCTTTTTAATGAGGAAATTCCAACCTGAGTAGTAATTATTTCAGCTTGAAGACTCTCAACTGCATTTCTGGCTCTCAGCAATGCTTTTTTGCTCTCGTCAAATCTCTTTCAGATAATGTTCATCTGGTTGTTACGGGGGTTTGCATATCTGACAGTCAAAAGTCAGTATCCTCCTCCTCTAAGACCGAAGTAAAGTTCAGGGAACTTACCAACAGGGAAATTGAATTTTATGTTACTAATTCTCAACCGAAGGATAAAGCCGGCAGCTATGCGATTCAGGAATGGATAGGGCTGATCGGCGTAGAATGGATAAAAGGTGACTATTACAACGTCGTCGGCTTACCTGTGGCCGAGGTTTACAAGACGTTGTTGAGGGAATTTCGATAACATTCTGATAGAGGTGCAGCAATCATTACTATTTGTGTTTAATTATAGACCATTCAAATTCGTAATAATTATTATCAACTGGTTTTCCAGTGGCAGTAAAACTTTGGAATACCAAACGCTTAATTTTATCATGGATTTCTAACGGTAAAATTTTGTACTTAATTCTTTCAAATTCATTATAAATGACTTTATAACCTTGTAGATAAAGCTGTTTTCGGGCAGAAATATTTTCGGTCAAATGTGCTTTGAATTTTCTACAACCATTCTCAGTAAAGTAAATGCCAATTATTTTTTCACTTTCAACAGCTTCGATATGTACCAACTCCCCATCCTTATTCAGTCCATTCATATATTCTTTCCCAATTCTTCTTGAAAGAAGCATTGGAATATGGACTTTATTGACATGGCCTGATTTATAACACTGCAAAAGAAAACCTGACTGATGAACTTCTTGTATTGGAATTACATAATCGGCTTCCAATGGCTCTTTATCTGTCAGAATATAGGTGCCTGATTTAAATAGGTTGAAGTACCGCAGTATATTATCTGTTCTTGGTCTTGCATCAATCGGCTCAAATTGTTCTTCGGGAGTTTTTTCATCATATGCGTCAATGACCAAATCTGAACTTTGCACATCTAATGAATCATCCGTTCTTACTTCTTTTTCCTGTTGAGTACTAGACTCCTGATACTCATTATGTGAAATGGGGTCTATCTCTTTTTCTTCAAATACAGGAATCCTGTTCCAAAGGGGCTCTAATGCTTTCTCTCTGTTGGTGTAATACTCATAACCACGAACTCTGAAGAACTGCCAACCGCATCTTTCAAGTACTTTTTGGCGCATTATGTCCTTTTGATACTGTTCGGGACCATGCCATTTATCACCATCACATTCTATGGCTATTTTAGTGCCATCAGATAATAGAGCAACCATATCAATCTTGTATCGACCTTTCGCCACTTCGTATTGAGGAATAATGCTAAGTTGCTTCCGTACAATATCATTGTAAACGTCAACTTCAAACCAACTGTCGAAAGGCTCAGGTTGTGTTCCCATTCGTCTTTCTATTGGTGTGTTGAAAATCGGTTGATATGAGTTGTAATTTTTGAAGTGGTCTAATAGTTTATAGCGCAAATCATTTGTATTACTCAAATCGTCCAACTGAACCGAATGGAATAAATAAATCTGCTCTTTGGCTCGACTTACTGCAACATTGAACCGTCTTTCGTCTTCTGGTTTCACAAGTGCTGACCTATTGTGATTGTGAGCAGTAACCAAGCTTAAAAAGATAATATCCCTTTCATCACCCTGAAAGGATGAAGAGTTTCCGCAAACAATTTTACGCTTATGAAATTCCTTTTCTCCAATTCTTTTCAGGAGTCGGTTTTCAATCACACTTGCTTGTTGATTTCCCTGAAGGGTTATCACTCCGATTGTCTTCCCATTATAGTTCTCGTCTTCAACTAACTTTCCAATTGTTTCGGCAATGTGATTTGCCTCTGGCTCATTTATTATTCTTGCACCTCTGCCCTCTGTATAACCATTTGAGCAAAACACAGTTTCTAAAGGTTCAAGACGATTTTCTGAATACTGTTTAAGGGGGTAAAGTCCTTTTCCGTCTGGGGCATAAAAATGACGATTAGAGAATTCAATTATTTCAGGCATACATCTGAAATGCTCTCTAAGAACGGTAACTCCATCACAAAAGAATTTTGCGTGGTCAAAAAAACTGAATTCTGTACCGTAATAATTTGAACGGGGGATTCCATTTAGATGACGCTTAATGTGAGGTGTCATTGTATTTGCATCAACACCAACATATTCAGGTGAAGTCTGCTTGTCATCTCCAACAATTATAATATTCTTTGTAATGTAGAGTAGGAATATCGCATCAGGGCCAAGTTGACTGGCCTCATCAATAATTACATAGTCGTACATTTCTTGTTCAGGCTGGATCGTTTCAGCAACCTTATATAAAGGCATTATCCAACAAGGAACGGAATCTTTACAGTGTTCCATTTCTTGTTGAGCAATTTTTCGAAACTTCATTGCTCTTTTTCCTTTTCCCGTCTTACCAATCTTCTTTACCGCCATTACCCAAGCATCTAAATGCTGTCTCAAAGAGCGGTTTTGTTGTAGACCTTCAACAACTAGATACCATGCTTTTTTTGAAGCGAGCTTTGCAATCAGTTTTCTTTCTTTCCGTTCTAAATCAGATAGGTTTTGAATGAGATGATTTTCATAATCCACATCCATCAGTTTTTCAATTTGATGTTGTGCATTTCTGAAATAGATTGCTTGTTTTAAATTTTCTACATCCTTATCTGAAAAGGAATCGTCCTCTACCAACTGTGTTGTGGATGGGATTTTAGAATAAAGCTCTGAACGTAAATTTTTGAAATTCAGGAAATTCTCTTTTCCATAAGCTAGCTTTTCAATTCTGTTCAGTAATTCTTCATAAGTGTGGAAGTCAAGGTTATTGTATGCTTCAATTATGTTTTCCTTAATTGGGTGGTAGCCTTTTGGAACATACTTATTCAGATATGCGGTAGATTGATTAATTAGCTCCTCAAACTCCGAGATGCTTTTGTTTAAACTGCTATACTCGGCTTTGAGGATAGCTGTCTTTAGGTCTTCTTTGTCAAAAAGCTTTATCTGCAAACTGCTATTTGATTCAATAGCCGATTTCAAATCTTTTGTTTCTTCAATTAACTTTAATAGTCGCTGAACCTCGACATGGATTTGTTGAAAGAATGAAAACTTCTTCAATAACGAGTTCCCTTTGGGCAGTTCTTTTCTCCAAATTTCTGATAGCTCTAGAAAGTCTTGTTGAAATGTGATATCCTTCAAGACTATTTCATACTCTTCAATGGTGTCGCAAGGACTTCCATTGACACGAACCGATTCAATAAAATAAAGTCGCTCTTTAATTTCTCTTGGTAGAAGAAAGGGCTTTTTAATTGAAAAAGTAAAGCCTGCTAAGGGATTACCCTCGTTTAAGTATGTAAGAAGTATTTGCGCATCGTTTTTAATCTGTTTTAAACTTTTATCTTGAGGATAAGAGATCTCAATATCCTTATCAATCTGCCGTAAATTATGCCCTTCAAATTTTTCGAGCACTGACTTTGATTGATTCAGAATTTGCAACCGTTCCTGATTTCTGCCTTTAATAAAGGATTCTATAACAGAAGAAGTGAAGTCAATCTGGAGTTTATCTACTTCATTGTATAAGTTTTGAAGGTTATTTAGCTGTTGCAATAATTGCTCAAAATCTGGACATGAAATTTTCAGATTTACATCTTTTGGAAAGTCTTTTGAAAGCTTATTCTTAAGATTAGAATATTCCTTTAACTGAACAGCAGTAAGTAATTTATTGGGATCAGGGATTTCCAAATGAAATTCATCAGTCTCAATTTGCTTATAATTTTCATGCAGTTGAATGAATTCCGTTAGGCTCGAAAGCAACTCATTATTTTCGATATTACTGAAATTGTCTTCGTACCATTCGAATACTGAGGAGTCTCTTTCAAGATTTTCAGCTATTTCAGTTAAAGTTCCGTTGTATTTACCGTTAACCTCCTGTTTTCTTGTCGCTTTTTCCTTAATCTTGACAAGATTGTTTTCGGTTTCAGCAATTAATTCTTTCGTATTCTTTAAATCATTTTCAAACTCATCAATTTGTGATTGATATTGAGTTAGATTGGCTCTTGATAATTCATCATTTATGGCATTAACACTTAATTTTAAGTCTTGGATAGAAGATGAATCCCCACTCAAAAGGTTTACTGTCAAATTCTGAAATTCAGTTGGAAGCTTATTTTTTAGTACTTCCAATGCTCTTTTTGTATAGGCGGTAATTAGAACCTTTTTACCGTTTGCGAGCAAGTGACAAATTAAATTCGCAATAGTGTGTGACTTTCCTGTGCCTGGAGGGCCTTGGACGAGAACTTTATTGTTTATTTTAGCTTTTTCTACTATCTCTAACTGTTCGTCATTGTATTCCTTTGGGAAAAATATTGGCTCAATCTGTGAACCACTAAATGAGTTATCTGGTGAAGAATTATCATCTTCAATATTTGGGTAAATGCCTATAAGGTCATTTATTGTCGGAATTTCAAGGCTATCATCACCATTTTCAATATTCTCTAATATCTTCTCGTATAGAGCAGTAAAACTTCGAGTATTTCTTTTTCTAAGTAAAAGTGCTGGGGAAAAAGTGATGTTTGGTTTTGAAGGCGTTCTATTTGGCTTTTCAATTAAATGGTTATAGCTGCCATCGGAAGAAACCCTGTCTGCAAACATTTGTAGGGCATCTTCTGTATCGCTAAAAATTGTTTCAATGTTTTTCTCTTTAATGTAGTTCTCTACCGACTTTTCAGCATCTATGATGTTTTGCGAATCGAACTGGTCAAATAAGTCAAGAATCGAATCAGTTTCAATTTGGGGTGCAGATTCTAAGTTTGGTGAAACGGAAATTTGTGAGTACTCGAAGTTGATATCAACTCTTTGTGTTAAAATATGTCTGAAAATCTTCGGTCGTTCATCATTCTCTTTGAAGTTCAAAAGTCCGACTCCAACAACTAACTCGTACTCCTCTCCATCTCGCTGGGTTCTGTTGAATATTCGGAAAAGCTGTTTGTAAACATCGTTTAGTTCTTCATACTTCTCATGTTCAACTCTGTATGCTTCCTCTTTGTCGTTATATTCAATTAGGTCATCAATCCATTTATTGTTACTGTATTGATTTAATTCCTTTTCAAGTTCTGGAAAGTCCTTACTTGAAAGGATTTCTCCATTGATTTCAAGTGTTTCCTGTAACTTGGGTCTCTCTTCTTCATTTAATAGCGTTGGCTTGTCAACCCATTTTTCCAAGTTTTCGGAAAGCTTTGCAAATTCTGGTTTCGCTGGTTCTTTAGGCTTTCTTACTTTTAACCAATAGTCGTTGTCTTCATTGAAGTCAGGTCTGATAATGTTTTCAAAAAGCTCATTTTCGGGGCTGTCATTAAGCCAAAATTTTTCGGGATATTGCGTTTCTTGAGCATCAATGTCACGGACAGGTTTACTTCTAAGTTTCGAGAACTCTTTCAGGTAATTAAATATCTGTAGGTATTTGTCCTTTTTCATTGAACCTAATCCTTTCCATGTAAATTTATTATTTTCCTATTGAGCATTAA
The DNA here is from genome assembly GCA_028821635.1 of Ekhidna sp. Classification (GTDB taxonomy): domain Bacteria; phylum Bacteroidota; class Bacteroidia; order Cytophagales; family Cyclobacteriaceae; genus Ekhidna. Next base: position 3,303 of record JAPPDO010000297.1, on the reverse strand, counting down.
CAAAAAATTAAGAAACGTCCAGGCTATCTCAAAGATATTAAACCCAAATTTGCCGTAATCACTTTCTTGGCGGAATATCTACTAATTGAGTCGCTAAAGATGGGAATATTATGATATTTACCTTTTACGACTTCTTTAAGACAGTCTCCTTCCGAAACGATCCCAACCAGGTCGCCATTTTTATTTACTACCGGCCCGCCTGAAATCCTATGCTTCATCAAAGCCCCAACCACTTCAAACATAGGTTGGTCAGGATTAAACGTGACCAGCTTCTTCGCCATGTAGTCTTCCACTTTTAAAGATTGAGGTTCTGCTATTTTTGGAGCTTCCACTCTTTGCACGACGGTCACTCCAAAGTAGAAAAAAATCTATTGCGTTGCCGAGACGGCTAACGATGAGTCCTGTGTAGTGAGGGCTAACAGATTAATTTTTGTATTCTCCCAAAATCTCTGCTAAAAGTTCTTTCTCTTTTTGAAAATGAAGGGCATCAAGTTTTGCTCTAGTTGCAGTGCTAATCATCCGAAATGTTTCCATTTCACTTTCAGCGATACCCTCCAAAGCGGGTAAATCCACTTTGAGGGCATCCACTTGCTGTCCATTTTTCCAAAACCGGAAGCATAGGTGGGGTCCTGTTGCCAGTCCGGTGCTCCCTACAAAACCGATTTTTTGACCCTGTTTGACGCTTTTCCCCGGACGTATCCCTTTTGCAATTTTTGACATGTGCAGATATTGGGTTGTATAGTTGCTGTTATGTTTGATTTTGACATAATTGCCATTTCCTCTCTTATACCTTGCTTCCAGCACAACGCCGTCTCCGACTGTCCGGATAGGTGTTCCGGTCGGTGCCGCATAATCAGTGCCTAGGTGAGCTTTGTATCTTTTTTGAACCGGATGAAATCTTCTTAAAGAATATCGGGAGCTAATCCTCGTAAAATTGAGCGGGGCTTTTAAGAACGTTTTTCTTAAACTATTGCCATCTTCATCGAAGTAATCTACTTTTTCGCCGGTATTAAAAGGGATAGCATAATAGTTTCTCTTCCAATGTTCAAAATAGGCACCATTAATACTTCTTATACCGACTACTTTTCCGTTTATTAATTCTTCTTCAAGGATTATTTTGAATCTGTCGCCTTTAGCAATTCTAAAAAAATCTATCTGCCACGCAAAAATATCTACTAACCGATTTACCAAAAGAGGGGACGATCCCTGATCCAATATTGCATTATAAAGGGATGATTCTATTTCAGCTGCGATCCGGCGTTCTCTTACCTCCATTTCCCTGATACCCAATTCGGCATGTATCGAATCGCCCAAATGATAGATTACATATTCAGTTAGAGAAGGCTCAAAAACAAAGTGTGTTGCCGTTTTGAGTAAATCGCATCTGTGTAAAACCGAATAACGGGTGCCTGCCTTCAGTTTTCGTACATCATAAACTCCCTTTGATCGCTTCGCTAATAGATGAAGGTTCTGATGGGAGACATTAAATTCAGCGAGTATTTCTGACAGGGTCTGACCCCATTTTACTTTTCCTTTAGTGATTTCGAGTGAGTCTATTGGTATCTTGTAGTAAAAAGTCGGTGACGTTGTCTTGGCTGTCTCTTTCTCAACATTTTCATTATCTTCATCACTATTGGGAGGCAATAGGTCGTGACTATTGTACCTAAAAGTAATGATTACAATGGCAGCAACGACGGGAATAAGCCAAATTTTAGTGATTCTCATGGGGTTATTCAATGAATACGGTTGTCCCTGTTAACGTTTAGATGAAATTTGGGTTAAGCTTTATGATGGCTTAGTAAGAACGAATTATTACAAAAATGTTTTATTTCTGTGATTTTGCAGTCCGGTTTTCAGAAAATCAATAAATTCGGAAATATTCAAATTGTAAGCCCTTGGCTTCATGAGCAACTTCCCATCTTCATTGACTAAAACATAGAACGGTTGAGCATTATTATTAAATTGGGTAATTTGAAAGTTTGCATTTTGCTGACCGATTGTTTTTTTAACCTTTCCGTCATATTCGGAAGTATACCACTGATCTTTCGGCAGTTTGGTTCTGTCATCTACATACAAGGCAACTAACACAAAATTTTCACTGAATTTAGAGAGTACTTCAGGGTCGGACCAGACCCGCTGCTCCATTTCTCTGCAATTAACGCAGCCATGTCCGGTAAAATCGATGAAGATGGGCTTGCTCTGTTCTTTTGCACATGCCACTGCCTGACTGTAGTCAAAGTATCCAACCAATCCATGCGGCCATTCTAAAATATCGTCGTGTAGCGGTTCTTCACAGGCAATTCCACCGGCTTCTTTTTGGAGGAGATTAAAGTTGTGAGTACTCATCGGCGGCAGAAAACCCGAGAGTGATTTTAACGGTGCACCCCAAAGTCCGGGGATCAAATTGATAACGAAAGCGAAAACTGCTATGGCCAGTACCAGTCTGCCTACGGATATTTTCTGTTTGTCATCGTCGCTTTTAAGTTTGATCTTTCCAACGAGATAGAGGGCTAAAAGTCCAAATATTGCAATCCAAAGGGCGATAAATACTTCACGGTCTAAGATTCCCCAGTGGTATGCTAAATCAGCGACGCTTAAAAACTTTAAAGCGAACGCCAACTCTAAGAAGCCCAAGACGACTTTAATGGAGTTCATCCAACCTCCTGATTGAGGGAGGTTGTTTAACCACGCAGGGAAAATAGCAAAACCGGTAAAAGGGATGGCAAACGCCAGTGAAAACCCAAACATGGAGGCCGTCCCCTCCAGAGTACTTCCCTCATTCAGTGTGTTTATCAGTGCTGTTCCCACGATAGGAAATGTGCATGAAAAACTAACCAAAACGAGCGTTATAGCCATAAAGAAAATACCAATCAAGCCTCCTTTGTCTGCCTGCCGGTCTATTTTATTTACGAGGCCGGAAGGGAGATTTATTTCAAAAAGCCCAAAGAAAGAGAGAGCGAAAACAATAAATACGGAGAAAATTATCAGATTGAAAAGCCAGTGCGTGCTCAGTTCATTTAGGGCTGTGAACCCCCATATCAGTGAGATTAAAAATCCCAGAAGGCTGAAAAAGATGATGATGGACAACCCGTAAATCAGTGCTTTAACGATGCCCTGCTTTTTATCTTTACTTTGCTTTAGAAAGATGGATACGGTGATCGGGATCATTGGATAAACACAAGGAGTGAGTAAGGCTACCAACCCTGCCAGAAATGCTGTTATCAGAATTGTCCAAATGCTGCCGTCGCTTTGAGTAAGATCATCATCTATTATCATAGTCTGCATTTGGTCTGATACAAATGA